>NZ_JASLCN010000040.1 GCF_030151805.1 Fluviicola sp. | reverse complement strand
AAAAATTACTAGTTCAAAGCCGGATTAGCGGTTTTGGCAATCCTATTGTTCTTTGTGCTGTTTCTGTCATTGGTTGCAGTAACTGCATACCTTGTTTTCCTGGCGATTTCCTACCCGATGGAAGTCATCAATAAATTCACGGTTATTGTCAAACTGGGAGCAATTGCCGGAGCAGGAATGCTGCTTGTTTTTACCTTGAAGTTTCTCTTTAAGATGAAAAACCATCAGCCGGAAAACCGGATAGAAATTGATCCGGTAGACGAACCGGAATTGTGGAGTTACGTTCTGGATATTTGTAAACACACCGGGGCTCCCAAACCGAAATACATTTACCTCGATCCGGATGTCAATGCCTATGTTCGCTACACCAACAGCTGGCTCAGTCTCATTATGCCGGTAAAGAAAGAACTGACTATCGGATTGCCTTTGACCCAATGTTTGGAACTGACGGAATTTAAAGCTGTATTGAGTCACGAATTCGGGCATTTCGCACAAAAAAGCATGCGGATCGGAAGTTACATTCACACCGCAAATACCATTATTCACGATTTGATTTACAATCGCGATAGTTGGGACAATGCATTGGAACGCTGGAAAAAGTCGGATATCCGCGTAGCATTTCCCGCATGGATTCTTTCTCCGGTAATCTGGCTGATCCGGGAATTGTTGAAACTGTTTTATCTCGCATTGAATATTCTGAACTCTTCCCTTTCCCGCGAAATGGAATTCAATGCCGACAAATTTGCTGCAATGAGCGCCGGAAGTGAAGCCATTGTTTCTTCTCTCTGGAAATTAGACCCGGCTTCAGATGAATTGAACACAATCATGAGACATTTGTTCAATGCTTCCAAATTACAGAAATACAGCTCCAATCTTTTTTACCATTACCAGATTGCGCTTGATGCCGGAAAAACGAAACAGGAGGAAGCGCTCAGTAAACTGGAAACAGATCAGAACGGTCATCGCATTTACTTCACAACTTCCGAGATCTCAAAAGTACACATGTATGATAGTCACCCGCCGAATGACGAGCGCGAGAAAAGTGTGAAAAATCCATTTGTAGCTTGTGAAAACGATCCGAGATCCCCGGAATTGCTATTCCGTAAACTGACTAAATGGCAAGAGCGCTTAACCAAAGTCGTTTACCTGAAATACTGGAACTGCAAAGTGAAAGAAACAACCGATGCCGCTGAAATTGAGCAGATCATCCAGACAGAAAATGCCGAAAAAATGGTTTTGGAAGATTTTCACAATACGTTCCAGAATCGCTACGTTATACTTCCCAAATCGGATTTCATTCGGTCAAAAGCTGCTGACAACATCAACACAAGTGTTCATCAATGGGGAAATCTGAAAGACGATCTGAAACAATTGATGGAACCCGTTTGGGAAATCGAAAAGTTGATGGAACACGCTATTCTGATCCACAACGGAACAGCAAAACTCGCTTCATTCACCTATCAGAATCAGAATTACGACAAACAGAATGTTTCAGAAGGCTATGAGATTTTGACGAAGAAAAGAAATGAGTTGTTTGATTTCAATTTTGCCAAATGGGACGAAAATCTCTTCGTACACCTGGGAGCTTCGGCAAAAACAAAAGATGAACTGGAAACCTTTTTGCGAAGAGTGAATCAGCATCACCGGATCATTGAAATCTGCAAGAAGCTGGATTTTGCCAAAAGCGATATTTTAAGTCAGCTGAACTTCTTACAGAATAAAGAAGAAGTTTCCACTGCTGAAATAACTGATTTTCAACGAACGATTAATGAACATGTCGACGAATTGAACCGTTTGCAACTCGAATTCCAGAAAGAACCATTCGAACCATTGACGAATATTGAAACAAGCATTGAATTTTCGAAAGTGCTAAACAACGGAAGAGACTTCAAAACAATGAAGGGCGAAATGTTCGAAAGCGGGAATTTCAATGACCTGATGAATCAGCTGGAAGGCGCAATTTATCAGTCGCAGCGGCTGGAACAGAAAAACCTCAGTGCGCTTTTGGTATATTCCAAAATCAACGGCTGATCGAAAAAAGGGTTCTGTTAATTTGACTAACTTTGCCGTATGCGATTTGATATTTTGACTATTCTTCCGGAATTATTAGAAGGCCCTTTCAATGTTTCGATTATGAAACGTGCACAGGAAAGAGGTTTACTGGAAATTCATGTACACAACATCCGCGATTATTCGACTTCGAAACACAAAAATGTGGACGATTACCAATATGGCGGTGGCGCAGGAATGGTCATGGCGATCGAACCGATCGTGACTTTGATTGAAAAGTTGAAGGCAGAACGCACTTACGACGAGATTATCTATATGACTCCCGACGGAGAATTATTGGAGCAACGCCACAGTAATTCCTGGAGTTTGAAAGAGAATATCATGATTCTTTGCGGACACTACAAAGGTGTTGACGAACGCATCAGAGAACATTACATCACGAAGGAAATTTCAATCGGATCTTACGTTTTAACAGGTGGTGAACTGGCTGCTGCGGTGGTGGTTGACAGCATCGGGAGGTTGATTCCCGGAGTGATGAACGATGAAACTTCCGCATTGACTGATAGTTTCCAGGATGATTTGCTTTCCCCGCCGGTTTATACGCGTCCGCCGGAATTTAACGGATGGAAAGTCCCCGAAGTATTGTTATCCGGGGACTTTGGAAAAATTGAACAATGGAGAGAACAGCAAGCCATCGAACGTACAAAGGTCAGAAGGCCTGATTTATACCGAAAATTTATTGGTGAAGAGTAACTTCGTGATCACTTGCTCTCAGAAAGCACATTTCCCTTTCTGGAAGCATTGTTCTTAATTGACTCCTGTATTTTGTCCAGGTTCATCTTCAACCGGGTATCGTGTTTCTTTTTATTCATGAAGAACGGAACATAGGTTTTGATAAAATCGTATGCCAGAACACCCAGCATGGCAAGAGAAATCGCGTAGAATACCTGGAACTGCACATAATGAATGATCAATCCTGAAAAAATTCCTCCTACCAGATAAGACCCCATGATTGCAGCCATCAGTTTCGTTTTTTCAACCACCTGCTTGTTCTGACGGAATTTTTTCTTCGTCAACATGGAAAGGTGAATCGCCAAATCCGTTGTTAAACCTGTTAAATGGGTTGTTTTAATCTGGAAATTGGAAATACTTGCTGTCAAACCGTTTTGAAGTCCCATGGAAAACAAGAGCACTGAAACCAGGATTTCAGTTTGCGTCAGGGTTTCTGTATAGAAAAACTGCCCGTAAATTCCTACAAAGACGAAACACATAATTTCCAGGATCATCGGGATACTGTGAGAAATAAACGCATTTTTCTTTGTACTGTTTATAATGAGGTTATTCGACAGGAAACTTCCCGCGAAGAACAATAAGATCCAAAAAAGGACAATCAACATCTGAAACCACTTTCCATCGGCAATTTCCTGTGCCAAAATGGCGAAATGTCCGGTCAGATTCGATGTAAAGGAATAAAACAACACCAACGACGCAACGTTTACCATTCCGGCAATGATTGCTGTGAAGATTCCTAATTTTAAATTGTCCTGAAATGACCTGTTATGACTAAATCTGCGTAACATTTTAATGAATTTTTTTAAGTGTAATTTTTACAATTCCACGTGCGTGCACATCGGTATCGAAATGCAGAACGAGTTCGTTCTTCTTCAATGATTCGACCGAATATGCCTCATGTGTTCCGTCTGCATTGATCAGTGTCAGAATCCTGCCCCGATCTTTCAAACGCCATTTAGCCACGTATTCACTTCCTGACTTCTCGTGAAGTTTAATCGAATAATCTTTGCTGAAAGTCCAGTTTTCGAATTGATGAATCACCAAATGATTGGCAATATCTTCCCGTTCGCTCGTGCTGATTTCCTGTTTTACTTTTTGATTCAGATCATTTCTGTCGTAAACCCAGGAAACTTCTTTCCATTCCCCCAGGATGGCCCGTTCCGGATAATACGAATGGCTAAAAACGTAATATCCGAATGAACTAAGCGTTACCAGGGCAATCAATGACGATATGATCATTTTTCGTTTCATACTAATGCCGTTACATATGTTTGATTTGACTTACTGGAATAATGATTGTTATCCCAGGCAACTAATTGTTTCGTAATTTTCGACTTGTGGAGGAAAGGCAGAATATCCATGCTCTTTTTATGCGACCAGTCGAATTCCAATTCATAAGGAATAATAACACGGTCTACTTTATTCGCTTCCGCAAACTGATCAAACGAACTTTGTCTGAATCCGCTGAAGAATACTACCCGGATCGATTTTACTTTTGAACCCAATTCTTTCTCAAGCTCAGTCAATTTGTTTAAAAACTCTTTTCCGGCCATTTCAATTTTCAAATCGCTCTGATCAAAAAACAGTAAGTCAGAAATAGAATTGGACAAGTAAATTCCATGAACCAAAAGCACATTCAGCGAATCTTCGTTTTGAAATTGAAGTAAAGCTTTTAGTGGCTCCATCGAGGACACTTTAAAATCTGTCGGTATTAAAATTGTTGCTCCCATCTCTTATATTTTTCGGTAAAATTAGAGCACGGGGATAAGGACGGTATAAGAACCGGATTAGAACCAGATTAAAATTTTAGTTTTAACTTTTATTTAGGATTTATAGGGCAAAAGCAAGCTTACCAGGGTTCCGGAATTCTCTTCGGAATGTACGATGATTTTTCCTTTATGCTGACGCATAATGTTTCTCGTCAACGGCAGCCCGATTCCATATCCTTCGAAGGAATTGGTATTGGAAGCTCTGAAAAACGGATCGTAAATATGACTCAGGTCTTTGGGAGGAATTCCAATTCCCTGATCCTTCACATGAATGGAAAGGTATTCAGAAGTATGACTTAAATAAATGCGTACTTCCTGATTTTCCGAATACTTGGTTGCATTCAAAAGAACATTCGACAAGGCTAACTGCAGCAATTGCGAATTCCCCATGATTTCCAACAGGTTGACATTATCCGGTAATGTTTCGAAAGCAAATTTGATCTTGTTCCCGGGAATAATCCGGTTAACGGTTTCCATTGTTTCAAAGATCAATTCATCAATCCGCAGTTTTTCGATGGTCATTTTTTTTCCGTCGAACCCGGTTTGAGCCAAAAAAAGCAAAGCTTTTGTTTTCTTATTCAATTTCTCAGCCTGCTCCAGGATATTATTCAATGCGGCTTTGTAGTCTTCCGAACTTCTTTCTTTACTGAGCATTAAATCTGCCTGACCAATAATACTTGTAAGCGGTGTGTTTAATTCATGTGATGCATTGCTGATGAAATTGTTCTGGGTTTCAAAACTCGTTTCCAAACGATCGAGCATGTTGTTCATCGTCTCAATTAATTCTCCCAGCTCATCCCCTTCCTGTTTATTTTCAATCCGGAAATGCAGGTTTTCGGTCCCGATCTTATGTACATTCGAACTCAGATCACTGATCGGTTTGATCAATCTTTTAGACAACCAGAGTGAAACTCCGAAAATCAGAACTACCGCAACCAAAAACATCGAAGCTAATAAACCTCCGAGGTAATTTTTGTATTTCGTATAATACATATTCTTTGCAGAGGTATAAACGACGTAATCTTTCCCTTCTTTTGTTTTATAGAGAATTCCATACTTCAGCAGGTTGTCTTTTCGTTCCTGAGCAAAATGGTTCTGAATCACTTTTTGAATGAATTCTTTGTCAGCAACTACTCTCTTATTCGAATCGAGGGGTTTGAGGTGTTTATTCAGCGGTACGATCACACTTTTCTCTTCCGGCAATTTTTCAAGGTATTCCTGTTTAAAATCCCGGACAAACTCACGGTCGTCGCGGTGATCATCCAATTCAATCCGGATAGTTGTTGTGGTACGCGTCTTTAAACGGTCATAAAAATCATTGAACACGTAATTGGAAGACAAAACATATACAAACGTACTGAATACCAGTACCAAAAAAGCAAATGTAGAGCTCAACAACCAAATAATCCGTGTTCTGATTTTCATTCTTCTTCGCGCATTACATATCCCATTCCGATGACCGTATGAATCAATTTGGAACCACCGAACTGCACCAGCTTTTTAC
>NZ_JASLCN010000035.1 GCF_030151805.1 Fluviicola sp. | reverse complement strand
CGGTGTCTATCGAAGAGATGAGGTTAATATGAGGTCCGTCACAAACCTGCATATAGATGTGATTGTTTGCATTTTTTCGGATCAATTGATTTCCGCTTGCGCCCCAATATATGGTACTTGAATTTACACCCATGGCAGCAGGAGCAAATTTTACCCAGTATTCAACCGAATATTCTGCAGGTTGCCACGTTAAATCAGGAATGGAATACCTGCGGCCGTCTGTTGTGCTGATTGCAGACATCGCATAATTGTTTGTCGTCTGAATTTGTCCGGCAACAATCAAATCAAGCTCCTCTGTTTTTGTACCACTTGTAGAAGTAGTAGTAAGCGTTAAATGATATGTTCCATGTACGGAAGGGTTGATCGCACTCAATACGAGGTTTACATGTTGTCCCGGATTGATTGTCTGCGGGAAATTGGATGTTACGCCAGCAGGAAGATTCGATACGTTAAAAGTGACGGGATTCGTATATCCACCCAGGGATTGTGCAATGAATTCATAAGAAATCGAAGAACTACATGCACGCTTCAAGGTGTCATAGCTGTAAATCGCATAATCAGGAGGCAATGCGTTGTCGTAAATGGTAAAATTCGATGGATTGATATTGAAGAAAATTCCATTTCCTTTCACCATGATTCGTGCAGCGCTTGTTGCTGTTCCATTCGGAATGGTTACAGCCTGGGAACCGTCATTCGGAGTACTTGCCGTAAGTACCACCGGGAAAGTGACACCTCCGTCTGTTGAAAGTAAGATTTCCACATTGGCAGCACTTACCGGAGCAGCAGTTGTTCCTGCAATGTCCCAGTTTACGGTAATGGTTTGTAATTCTGTGACTACATCTCCTGCAACCGGAGTATTGACCTTGAATGGTCCCGAATTTCCGTCCACGTGAACCGTTTCAAACGTCATATTGACTCCGCCAACCGAATCGCGAACCAGGCAGCGCACGTGAATATCACGCGTCACCCAGGGAAGATGAGAGTAAGGATCATCCACTCCTGAAACCAGGTTGCTTAAGTATGGAACATAGCGTACATTCCCGGATGCATTTGGTCGTTCAGGCGCGAAAACCAGGTATTCCGTCGGACTGCTGAAAGATGAATCCGGGTATTGCGCCCGGTAACCATCGGTGCTTTGCCAGGAATAATACAGCGGATCACCATCTGCATCTGTTGTGTTGGTGTTTGCCAATACGAAAGGCGTATTTGCCGGCATGTATTTCCCGTCAACAGTTGCTGTAATTTGCGGTGCAGTATTTCCCGAAGGAGATTGAGTGGCACAGGCAATGTGATTACCCGCAATAGCCCATTCTGCTAATGTTTCGATACTGGTACAAGCGAAAAATTGTCCGCCACCACCCATGGTTGATGGTTCCAAAAAGCCAATATACGGGCTGAAACCCGTACTTGGAGTTAATGCGGAAGTATGCGGACAAGTAAAGGTATGTCCGATTTCGTGATTGATCGCTGCAATACTGTTGAATGACGTTACTTTTGCTTTTTGCGTCGTTCCGCAAGGCGCTGTATACGTTCCGCGTGCAGTACCCGTACGGCATAATGCAATGGATAAATTGTAATTGGCATTTCCGATCATACTGTCGCAAATCACCTGGTTGCGGTTCAAAAAGCTATTTGCTCCTCCGAAGTTCGAATCCACTGCAGTGGCATAATCAGGATACGGATCAGCAGCATTTAAAAAAATCATCTGGTCATTATCCGGGTGGAGTTGAAAGCTGAAACCGATTTCCATTTCATACTTAGCGGTAATTGCAGCCATGAAATTGGTTACGAAAGCCAAGCCATCCACAACTGTTGTAATGTTCTGGTCGATCGCAAAATTACCGGTCATTGGAATCAGTACCTTGTTGATATTGTAATGGATTGTTCCATGACCTGTGGGAGGCCATAAGGCTTTGACCTGATCAATTCCCGCACCGACACTTTCAAAAGGAATGTCATCTTTGGATGTATGCAGGGACGAATATTCGCAGGCATCTTCCGAAAAAGGTTCTTCCTGATAATAGCGGTATAATTCGTTTGTAAGCGGTTCAAATCGCAGAATGATTCCATGATCTATAACAACTGCTCGGATGCTGTGATCCGTCAGGGTCAGGGTAATGCTCTTCTCGGAATCTGTCGTGCAGAAGCCTTTATACGTTTTAATCGAAGGATACTTTATTTCCAGTTCGGGAGGAAGGATATGTGTTTGTGACAAGGTAAATGTCAGCTCTTCCATACCGGTTCCCAAAGGCAATTTAAAATTATCCGGGGTTTGTTGCAGGTATCCGTTCAGCTTTCCTGAAGGGATTTGGATCTCTTTACTTTGAGACCAGGTCCATGATGCAAAAAGCAACATGCTAAATAATAGTTTTGTCTTCATAATAGTTCTTCTTAAATCTAAATTAATGATTCAAATGAATGTGATGATATATTTTTAACACAAACGTCAATATTTAGTGAAATAATTTTAAGTTCTAAGCATCCGTTTTCAATTCCCGCTCGTAGAGATAAAGTCATTCAGTAAAGAATTTTTACCACATTGGAGCGTAAAAAATGATTCCCGACTTGTTCGGGCCGGGAATCGTGATGACATTAGTTTACTGCGTTTACAAGGAGTTTTTT
>NZ_JASLCN010000022.1 GCF_030151805.1 Fluviicola sp. | reverse complement strand
GGAACTTGACGGAAAATCGTTTTTCACCAATACGGCCACTGCGGCCAGCTGTCCTGTATGGATATTCTATCTGAAGGGAGCGTTTATTTCTGACAATTCCCGATTGAAAAACACTTCCCTGTTTTACGGGCAAACCAATCGCTATTCAGATTATTCCGCTTTTCAGAATGCGCAGATTTTCGGAGTGCAGTTTCATCCTTATGCTTTATCCTATTTGTTTTCGATTCCCACGGTTGAACTAACCAACTCGATACTGGATGTTCAAAATCTTTTGGGAAAGGATGGAAAAGAACTGGAAGAACACGTGTTTTTGGCTGAAACAATCGAAGAAAGAGCCCGCCTGATTTCCAATTATTTCGAATCACGATTAAGCGTCATTTCCGACAAAGATCACTCAATCATTGCAGCGATCGAAACCGTGAATCAATCCGGAAACAATCTGAACATGGATCTTTTGTCCAAACGATTCTGCCTGTCTCAACGACAATTTGAACGCAGATTCAAAGAATTATCCGGCTTCTCACCTATTTCTTATTCCCGAATCGTACGCTTTGAAAAAGCATTGAACAGCCTGATTTCAAACCGGGAATTCACTGATATCGCATTGGCACACGGGTATTACGACCAGGCACATTTCAACAATGATTTTAAATCATTTACAGGCTATAATCCCAAGAAATACCTAAAGGTAAATGAATTGATCGTCTGATCTTTTTATGTCGAATATTTCCAATTTTTAATCTGCTGCGCTTCCTACTTTTGCAGTTTAAAATTTCTATTTCCAATGACGGACGATTTCATTCTTATTCAAGGTGCTAAAGAAAATAACTTGAAAAATGTTTCTTTACAGATTCCCAAAAATAAACTGACTGTTTTCACAGGTGTTTCGGGATCCGGGAAGTCATCATTAGTCTTTGACACCATTGCAACGGAAACCCAAAGACAATTGAACGAAACCTACCCTGCTTTCATCCGGAATTTCTTACCTAAATACAGTAAGCCTGATGTTGAGCTCATTGAAAACCTGTCCGTCTCCATTGTGGTTGATCAAAAACGACTGGGCGGAAATTCGCGTTCCACGTTGGGAACCATTACAGACATTTACAGTTCTTTACGCCTTTTATTCGCAAAAGCAGGATCACCGCATATTGGTTCTGCACACTTGTTTTCGTTTAATGACGCGGCAGGAATGTGTCCGGTATGCCAGGGAATTGGCGTCAGCAGTATTGTAGATTTGGATACTGTTTTCGACAGGACAAAATCTCTGAATGAAGGCGCTATTTTATTACCAACTTTTAAAGTTGACGCGATTGACTGGAAAATCTTAACACATCCGGGCTACTTCGATTTGGACAAAAAACTTTCGGAATATTCAGCAGAAGAATGGAAATTACTGACAGATGGCAACGGCGGCATCAAAATAGCGATGGATAGCGGATGGGCAGCCGGAATGAATGTGAAATTCGAAGGTGTCGTTGAGAAATTTTCACGAAGATATATCGGTACTGAGATTTCTGAAAAGAACAAAGCAAAAATCTCGAAATACATGACCCGGGGAATTTGCCAAAGTTGCCAGGGCGCTCGCCTGAATCCGGTGGTCCTGAGTTCCAAAGTACAAGGATATTCGATTGCTGAAATGACAGCCATGGAAGTATCCATGCTCAAAGAAATCATTGATTCGATTCACGACGAAAAGGTTTTACCAATCACGCAATCCATTTCCTTACAACTCGAACACCTCATTTCCATGGGATTGGATTACATCAGTCTGAACCGGGAAACCACTACACTATCCGGCGGTGAATCCCAGCGGGTAAAAATGGTGAAATACCTGAACAGCAGCTTGACCGGGATGATTTACATTTTCGATGAACCAAGTATCGGCTTACATCCACGGGATGTTGTGCGGCTAAATACCCTGCTTCAAAAACTACGGGATAAGGGAAATACCATTTTGGTGGTGGAACATGATCCGGATGTCATTAAAATTGCGGATCACATTGTGGATGTTGGTCCTTTTGCAGGAAATAAAGGTGGTGAAATCGTGTACCAGGGAAGTCTTGAAAACTTGCTGCAAAGCGAGACTTTAACGGGAAAATACTTAAACCATGCCTTTGAATTAAAAAAGACGAGCAGAAAAGCAGCCGGGCATTATCCTTTGAAAAATGTGAAGCACAACAACCTGAAAAATGTAAGTGTTGCCATTCCTAAAAATGTGCTGACAGTTGTAACCGGAGTTGCAGGTTCGGGTAAAAGCAGTTTGATCAACAACGCATTTTTGAAGGAATACCCTGACGCTATAGTGATTAACCAGGATGCTGTAAGTGCGAATGTAAGATCCAATCCGGCAACTTATAGCGGAATCATGGACGAAATACGAACACTTTTCGCTAAAAACAACCAGGTACAACCGGCTTATTTCAGCCCGAATTCCAAAAGTGGCGGAGCTTGTTCGAACTGCCAGGGTTTAGGGGTTATTTCTACGGATTTGGCTTATCTCGATTCAGTAAAATCCGTTTGTGAAATCTGTGAAGGGAAACGTTTTTCAGACGAAACACTCACCTATTTACTGGATGGCAAAGCCATCAACGAAGTATTAGACATGACCTTCAATGAAGCCTTGCTTTTCTTCAAAACACCGGGGTTGCAAAAGATTCTGCAAAGCCTGGTAGATGTCGGGATTGGATATCTGACACTGGGACAGCCGCTCAGCACCTTATCCGGAGGCGAATGCCAACGAATCAAATTAGCCAAAGAACTTCATAAAAAAGGAAGTATTTACGTCATGGACGAACCAACTACCGGTTTACACATGTCGGACATTGAAAAAATCCTGGGCATTCTGAATATGCTTGTCGACAAGGGTAATACGGTGATTGTCATCGAACACAACCTGGATATCATTAAACATGCGGACTGGATTATCGACATCGGGCCGGAAGGTGGAAAAAATGGCGGTGAAATCATTTTTGAAGGAACTCCGGCTGAAATTATTCAATCTCAACACTCATTGACCGGGAAATATTTACTGGAATCCATCAATTAGACTTCATTACAGATAAATTATTGAAAAGTGCCTGCTGGTTTTATCTGGCAGGCACTTTTCAATAATTTA
>NZ_JASLCN010000007.1 GCF_030151805.1 Fluviicola sp. | reverse complement strand
TAGGGAATCGTGTGTAAATCACGAACTGTCGCGCAACTGTAAGTAACATTTCAAAGGTTTTATCAATAATCCACTGTCTGAATAATAGAGGCGGGAAGGAGGTAAAATTGTTACAAGTCAGGATACCTGCCATTTTCCGATCTGTTTGTCATAACCGGGTTGAATTTTTAACCTGAATTCTGAAGAGCAGAATTGACCAGGCTTTCGCGGTTTGAAGCTTATGTCGAGATGTCTTACAATGCCTCTTTTTTCCGGAGGAAAAGCTCATCCGTGCATCAAATTTCAGAAAGTCTTTGAGAACAAATAACTTAAAGAAGCAGCAGTATGAGCGATCACGAACAAGTATCCTGTCCCAGATGTCATGCGTTTTTTGTGTGTAAATCCGGTTCAATCTCCCTTTGTCAATGCACAACGGTGTCGTTATCCGTCGATGAAAGTCATTATATCAGTAATCATTATAGTGAATGTCTGTGCGCACCCTGCATGCTTGAAATGAAAAAAGAATACAATACCAAATTGCTTGAGCAGCGATTTTCAAGTATCTCCACACTTTTTAAAAAGAACAATTAAATCAATTGAGCATTGAAAAGTACTTCGACTCCGTTCAGTTTACTTTTCAATGCTCACATTTACATTAAACAATAACTATGACAGTAGACGAACGCATTCAGCAAGCCGAAACACGTATTTTTAAGGCCGTTTTCCCCAACACAACAAACCATTACGATACACTTTTCGGAGGAACAGCCATGCAATTGATGGATGAAGTGGCTTTTATTGCCGCAACACGTTTCAGTCGCCAAAGAATGGTGACAGTGAGCAGTGATAAAATTGATTTCAAGAAGCCGATTCCGGCGGGAACCATTGTGGAATTGATTGGTAAAGTGACCTATCTGGGGAGTACAAGTTTGAAAATCCGCGTAGAAATCTTTATTGAGCAAATGTATTCCGACCAAAGAGAAAAAGCCGTTACCGGAGAATTTACCTTCGTTGCAATTGATGAAAATAAGCAACCGGTGAAGATTTTGAGATAAGAGAATCATTTTCTTGCTATCTTCATTTCATGCACAAAGAAAATCACTACATCAATCGCATCGGTTGGCTTCGGGCCGCTGTTTTAGGAGCCAATGACGGAATTCTTTCGACTACAAGTTTGGTTATCGGAGTTGCAGCAGCAAGTGAAAGCAGAGATCCGATTATTCTTTCAGCTTTGGCCGGAGTAGTGGCGGGAGCCCTTTCAATGGCTGCCGGTGAATATGTTTCAGTGAGTTCTCAATCGGACATCGAACGGGCAGATTTGCGCCGTGAACGAAAAGCGTTGAAGGAAAACCCGGAAGAAGAATTGATCGAATTGGCCGCAATTTATGAAAAGAGAGGTTTGAGTAAAGAACTGGCCTTGAAAGTGGCGGAGGAATTAACACACAATGATGCATTAGATGCGCATGCGCGGGACGAATTGGGAATCAATGAAATCACACAACCCAAACCTTTCCTGGCAGCAATTTCATCCGGACTGTCTTTTATTGCCGGAGGGATTCTTCCTTTATGCGTTGCATTTTGGGCTCCGGTAAAGGAAATGATTTATTATCAATATGGTTTTGCAATTATTTTTTTGGCCGTTTTGGGAGCTGTTTCAGCAAGATCGGGAGGAGTGCGGCCGTTGAGACCGGTTGTTCGTCTGTGTATTTGGGGAACAGTAGCCATGTGTGTAACGGCAGGAATCGGCTATCTGTTTGGAGTAAATGCCGGTTAATAACTATCTTTCGAACGATAAAGTGATTTATAGAATGAAGTTCTGTTCGATTTTCTGCAGTTGTATTTTAATACTGGTTTTAACCGTTTCATGTGGCGGGAATAATCGAAATAACACCGTTTTTACATCTGAAAGCAGCGAAACCCTGGTATTGGATTCTTCTTCCAATCTTCCTTTTATCTGTGTTATTGATACTCCGGTTTGCACAGACTCTGCTTGTTACGGAATGTATCGCGGAGTGGAATTTGTATCCGAACAATACATTGATCGTCTAAAGTTGAACGGAACCGACGTTGCACACCAATATTCCAATAAAATGTGTGAATATGTCGGGAGAAAACTCAAGCAGCTTTACCGGGATAGTTTATACAGTAAGGTTGACCTGGCAAAAATTCGTGTATCAACGGAGGGAATGAACAGCGGAGAAGATTATGTCGAATACAAAATTTACATTCCGTTTAAACGGGTTTCTAAAAACCAGGCAATGACCGCTTTTGATCATTGTGGGGGCTGGGGGCATAAACCTGAATTAACGAAAAGAAAACACGATTTGATCTTCAGTCAGAACAAAATTGTTAAAAATCGAAGACTGTGGATCAGTAAGTTGTACAAAACAAAGGAAGGTTTGCAGGAATTCTGGATTCAATGGCAGCATTCTGATTGGAGCCAGTAAATCAAGAGATTGTATGAAAATTGAGAAGTCAATAATTGATGTATTCACTTACCAGATGCAACTATTGATAAGGCTTTTGGGTCTAAAAAAAAGCGACTAAATCTGTTTACCTTTTGTTTAAAAAAGCGAAAATATTCAGTAATATTACATTGGTAATCTAAATACAACAACTAAATATTATGAGAAAAATTTACACCTTGTTGGGGTGTTTGTTCTTGTTTCAAGTTTCAAACAATGCCTCGGCTCAAGTAATTTTCAGTGAGAACTTCAGTTCTGCAACTGGAACTACACCACCGACCGGATGGACAAATGATGAAATCTTAGCTGGAGGAGGTCTGTGGGCTTTTGATAATCCCGGTGAAAGAATCGCAAATTTACCCTTATCTGCACCCTTTGCTGTTTTTGATAGCGATTACTTGGGGACTGATGGTAGTGCCGAAGAAACGGCTTTGGAATCGCCGACTTTTGATGCGACCATTTATACCGGAGGATACATCTTTTTAATATTTGATCACTATTTCAGAGATGAAGCGGGTGGCGAATACTATGTGGAAGTGTATGATGGAACGACGTGGGTTTCCGTTCTTGATGGAACAGGTCCGGTGACAAACTCCGAGCATGTAGTACTTGATATTACATCTGTTGTGGCAACAGCAACTGACGCACAGGTTCGTTTTCGTTGGGTAGGAGATTATTCCTGGTACTGGATTGTGGATAATGTAAGTGTGGGACATTACAATTGTTTAGCAGTTGATACTTTAGCGATCGGGAATGAAACACCGAATTCATTGGATGCAACATGGACAGCCGGGGCTTCCGAAACTTCCTGGAATGTGGAATGGGGAACACCTGGGTTTACACCAGGAACAGGAACTGAAATCGGTTCTGATGCGGTAACTACAGAAAGCATTACAATTAACGGATTGAACCCGGGAACTGATTATGATGTATACGTTCA
>NZ_JASLCN010000004.1 GCF_030151805.1 Fluviicola sp. | reverse complement strand
AACTGGTGGTTTCAGCCACTCACCCATCCCTCCAAAATTCTTACAAAGAACGCGTCTCAGGTGTTTCTAAGACAGGCGCAAAATTAATAAATGCATCGTTCTATCAAAGGATTTTTAAGAAAAAAAACTAAAAAAAATCATTTTGTTTCTCTTTACGGCTTTTTAACACCTTCTTAATCTCTAAAAATCAAGTCTTTCAATTGTTCACGCTGTTCGCGTAAATTTTGAAGAATTGCACTTCGTCTGCTTGCAAATCGCCCGAAACGCTGCTTGGAATTCAAATGATGCATGTAGCGCATGTAAAAATGTGCAAAGGTTCCGAACAACGGAAGCAAAGCCATATAGAGAAGGGTTTCAAGCCAGGAAAAGTCAAAACAAAAATGAACGATCAAGCCGAATCCCAGGTAATTAATCGGATACAGCACCAATCCGAACAAAATTGAAAGCGGTGCATGATACTCCACTTCCTTCGTCATTTTGGGAACAACCCACCCGATAAACCAATATGGAAGAACGTGGTGAATAAAACCGATCAGGAAAAGCGGAACAGTCACAATAATAAACAGCCAGCTTTGAATGAATTGTCTTAAAAACAATCCCGGTCTGTATGGACGATCCAGAAAATCCGGTTTAATTCCCCAAAATTGCAGGGAAGCAAATACTTTTCCGGTTTCCGTATGAATCTCATCTACTTTCCACGGAGCAGTCAAACTGTATTCTTCCAGGCGGCTTTGTACAGACTTCATAAAATCCATTTCGTCCGCTACATCCGTTCGCCTGGTATATTTCGTTACAAACAAGGTTCGCAGCTGTTCGATCAGATCTTCCCGCGTGGAGTCCTCCATATTCACAAACACGCGCGATAATTCCACCCGGAATCGTTCCGTCAGTGTTTTAGCCGCACTTCCCTGGTTCACTTCGTATTCTTTCCACAAATCGTCCAATTCGATCGGTTTTCCCACATGAACCAGTACTTTTCCCCTGTATGAATCCGCAGAAATGTAATTCAGTCCAACCGGAACAACTTTCAATCCCAGTTTTCCCTGGTTTCTTCTTTCCACTTCCAACGCAATGCGGGCAGTTCCGGTTTTGATCTCTCTCAGTTTTCGCTCCAGGAAACTCGTTCCTTCCGGAAAGACGACCAAAATCTCCCCTTTTTCCAATAATTCATAGCACGCCTGAAAAGAATCCTTGTTGTTTACGCCAGTTACAGCTCCGTCCGATTTCCGGTTAATGGGAATCATTCCCAAAGCGCTCAATAATTTGCGTTTCAGCGGAGAATTGAAAAACGTTGCTTTTGCCATGAAATGAACCCGCCGTCGATTGACAAATCCAACCATCCAGGCATCCATGAGTGTATTCGGGTGATTCGCAATAATGATCAAAGGTCCTTCTTCTTTATCCAGGATGTGCTGATTCACAATCTGAATCTCTCTGTAATAATGTCGAATACCAAATGAAATGATTGCTCTTAAAATGCGGTATAGCATACTTTGATTTTAAACGAATGTAGTGGTTTCAAATCAATTGGAGAATGAGGTAATTGTGAAAATTCGTTAGATTTCAATTTCATAAGTTCACAATTTGGCGATTCGCAATATTACGAATTGACAATGAACCGAAATGGCAATCCGACGATTTTTGCAGTCAACAAGTATACGAATAGCCTCGAATTCCGTAAATTCGCAGCATGCTTGATCGTGCGATTTTCAGAAACTCGGAGCATTCTTTTCTAATCGGAATCGGATGCGAAGACGAATTTCACATGGGTTCCTCCCTCAACTGGAACGAGCTGGATTCTTTTATCCGGAAACACCCCGGAAGAACCTTGTTTACGATCATCAATTATCAACTCGGACTCGATATTCTCAACGTACCCCGGAAAGCAAACGATTTGCCTTTACTCCGCATCTGGCTTCCGAAAAGTACTTACCTGCAACAAGAAAACCACCTGACACTGCTCGAAGGAGAAGATTCCGAAATTCATTACGAAGCTGCAAAAAACGTGTTTCAATCGGATGAAGCAGCTCCTTCCTCTCTGCAATGGAAAGCAAAGATTCACCGCGATACCTATATTGAACGCGTCAACAAACTCAAGGAACACATTCAATTGGGTGATGTCTACGAAATCAATTTTTGCCAGAGTTTTGAGGTCAATGGCGTCGAATTAAAAAGCATGCAGCCCATTTTTCATTCCTTGTGGAAAAACAATCCGACACCTTTTGCAGCCCTGGTCGAAACAAACGACTGGATGCTGGCATCCGCGAGTCCGGAGCGTTTTATCCGTAAAAAAGGAAACCGGCTGATTTCACAACCCATCAAAGGAACAGCTCCAAGAGGAAAAACGGAACCTGAGGATCAGCAATTGATCCGCGAACTGGAAACAAATCCGAAAGAACGTTCTGAAAATGTCATGATCGTGGATCTGGTGCGGAATGATTTATCGCAGATTGCAACCAAAGGAAGCGTATCCGTAGACGAACTTTGCGCGGTGTATTCCTTCCCGACTGTTCATCAGTTGATCTCAACTGTGTCCTGCGATTTGAAAGAAAACACTTCTTTTTCCGATATTCTGAAAGCAAGTTTCCCGATGGGGTCCATGACCGGCGCTCCGAAAAAAGCAGCGGTGGAATTGGCCGAACAATACGAAGGATTTTCGCGTGAATTTTATTCCGGTTCGCTTGGTGTTATTTATCCGAACGGCGATTTCGATCTGAATGTACTGATCAGGACCATGGTATATAATCCGCAATTGAAACAACTCTCCTGCGGCGTGGGCGGAGCAATTACCATTCTTTCGGATGCTGAAGCAGAATACGAAGAATGCAAAGCAAAAGTGGGAAAGATCTTAGCACTTTTCGGGACATGTCAGTGGTAAGTGAAGTAATCGGCAAAATCGAGCTGAAAGGATTTAATCTCTGCGTAGCTTGTTCCGGCGGACTCGACTCTACGGTATTACTCGAAACGCTTGTATTATCAGGTCATAAACCGCTTGTCCTCCACATCAATTATCACTTGCGCGGCGAAGACAGTGAAAAAGACGAACTCTTTATCCGGGACCTGGCTCAAAAACATCAATTGGAGATTGAAGTGATCCATTGTCCGAAAGAATTGACCAAAGGAAGCGGAATCAATTTGCAGGAAGCTGCCCGCAAGTTCAGACACGGATTATTTCAGGCCTTCATTCAAAAAAATCCGGATAACCGGGTTTTACTGGCGCATCACCAGGACGATCAAACCGAAACTTTTTTCCTGCAACTCGCCCGAGGTGCCGGAATTTTCGGACTTGGCGGGATGCATCCGGAACGAAACGGAATCATTCGTCCTTTTCTATCGCTTACAAAAGACGAGCTGAAAAGCTTCGCTTTGGAAAAACAGATTTCATGGAGAGAAGACCGGAGTAATGCGGAGAATCATTACAAGCGCAATCAGTTCCGGAACATCATTCTTCCCGAACTTCAGAAATCCATCCCGACATTAAATCGTTCCGTTCAATTGATTCAACAGTTGTTCCGGGAAGAACAAAACAGCATTCGTGGAAACCTAACGAATCACTTAACAAACTGGAAACAAAACAAAGAGATTTCCTTCGTTGAATGGAATGAATTGAACGTCGAAGAACACATTCTTGTTTGCAATTTCTTCACATGGCCTTTTTGGATGATTCAACGAATTCAAGCATTGGAAAACACAAAACTGAGTTCTAAAATTGATAACAGTCCAATTTTCAGAACAAAAGAAGGTTTTTCCTGGAGTGTAAATTTCCCACAATCGGAACATTGGGAATTCAAGATTGAAGAGGTTGAATTC
>NZ_JASLCN010000114.1 GCF_030151805.1 Fluviicola sp. | reverse complement strand
CTCAATGATGATGAAGTGGTCGAAAATCCGGTTCCCGGAGTGTATATTGTTCTAAGTGCTTTCCCAAAGGAATTGAGAAATTAATGCTTTCAATAAAACAACTCCATTTTTCTTACGGCGACCAGCAAAAAATACTTCAGGGAATTTCTCTGGAATTAAAACCAGGTGAGATTTTTGGGATTGTTGGAGCAAGCGGTGACGGAAAATCTACCTTGCTTAAAATTACAGCCGGATTAATTGATCCCGAAAAAGGAAGTGTTTCCTGGAACGGTGTTCGGGTAAAAGGCCCAAGTGAAAAATTAATTCCCGGACACGATGAAATTCAACTGGTAAATCAGGATTTCGGCTTGGATTTGTTCCACACTGTAAAAGAAAACGTGCTACTCAGAATCCTTCATTTACCTGAGAAAGCGAGAATGCATTTTTGCAAGGAATTGCTCGAATTGGTTGAATTGAATCATCTTTCAGATAAACAGGCACGGTATTTATCCGGCGGAGAGCAGCAGCGTTTGGCTATTGCGCGTGCTTTGGCCATGGAATCGGAAGTATTGCTCCTGGATGAACCTTTTTCGCATCTGGATGCGCATTTAAGGTTGAAAATCGGATCATACATCAAACAATTGGTAGAAGTACGGAATACCTTGTGCATTTTGGTTTCTCACGAAGGAGCAGAAGTCATGCAGTGGTGTTCAAAGATCGGTTTCCTGCATCAGGGAAAATTAAAACGGATAGATACTCCCGAAGCATTTTACTTCCACCCGTCAAATCTGAACGAAGGAGCATACTTCGGAGAATTAAATGAACTAAAAGAAGGGAAAACTAAAATATTATTTCGACCTTGTGAATACCATGTTGTTGAAAAGGGAGGTTTTGAGGTGGAATTCACAGATGCTGTTTTTTTTGGAGCATACTGGAAATCCTTTTTCAAGACCGAATCCGGTGAAACAATAGTGCTGTATGCAGATAAACCACTCAAAAAAGTAAAACGGATTGAGCTCAAAAGTAAAGATAAGAAAGCTTAGCTGGAAAGAGGTTCTGACGCTCTTTAAACGTACATTTCTGGAATTCTTCCAGGAGAATTCTTTTTTTCATGGAGCCGCTCTGGCATATTACGCCGTTTTTGCAATCATTCCGATTATTTATCTCGCAGTAATCAGCTTCGGGAAAATCATGGGGCAGGAAGAAATTCTGCGTTTGATTAAAGTATTGCTTGAAGAGCAGGTCGGTTTGAAAGATAGCTCCGGTATTTTAGCCTTTCTATCAGAAGTTCATTTCGAGAAAAGCAGCATGGTTCTGAACATTGTTGGAATCATTGCCCTGATGTTTTCAAGTTCGGCTTTAATTTCTTCGTTAAGAATGAGTGTGAATGAGTTTTACGACATTCATGTCAAGATCGACGACCAGAAAACGAAAATATTCCATACGGTACTTACGAAACTCATTTCGGTTTTCATGCTGGCGGTATTCGGTGTTTCGATCGTGTTGCTTTATACCGGGGAAACAATTTTCATGTCAGTCAGCGGAGAGTTGTATAATTCCCTGCACTTGAAACAAAAGTGGATTCTTTCCGGGATCGAATATATCGTAGCAATCGGAATTAATACGGTTTTGTTTGCATTGGTATACAAATTCCTGCACGATGGAAAAGTGCTGTGGAAATTGGCTTTTTCCGGCGGATTGTTAACTTCTGCCTTACTTTATCTTGGACAGATTGGTTTAAAATATTACTTAACGAAGTACTTCTTTGGGAGCCAGATGGGAATTGCCGGAACTTTGTTGATTTTCCTGGCGTGGATGTATTATTCGTCCCAGATTATTTTCCTGGGAGCAAAATTTGTGAAGGTTTATTCGGATTTAGTAGGAAGACCAATTACGTTTGAAGTTCATAAACTCTTGCAGAAAATGCAGGAGAGAAGGAAGTAATTGATTTTGCGCTGAATTCAGCATTGAAAAGACGGATAGACATGTATCTATTTGCTCAACGGGGATAAGGCTTTCAGAAGATTGACAGAAATCCGAAAATCATGTTGTCTGGAGTTCTTTTTATATCTGAAAAGTGACTCATTCCTTTGACAAGGATTAAATTAAATTTTCAAAAACTTGTTTGGATTAGAAAATAATCATATTTTTGATTAAAATTTGATCGTTATGAAGCTGGGTAATAATTTAAAACTGATCCGCAAAAGCAAAAAAAAGTCACAGGAAGAAGTTGCGTCCGATTTAGGATTGACACGCAGCAGTTATTCCGGGTATGAAAACCAAATTGCCGAACCGGGAATAGAAACGCTCATCGCATTGAGTAATTATTACGCCGTTCCGATTGATGATTTATTAACGAAGGATTTCTCTGCGTTTACGGAAAGTGACTGGACAACAATCAGTACAGGGCTTTACGCTGATATTAACGGGAAGAATCTGCGTGTTTTAACTTCTTTGGTGGATGCTGAAGACAATGAAATGATCGAATTGATTCCGCAGCAGGCGAGAGCAGGTTACACAACCGGTTATGCCGATCCGGATTACCTGAAAGTGCTTCCGACCTTTAGCTTGCCGTTCCTTTCAAAAAACAGGAAATACCGCTCGTTTCCAATTGTAGGTGATTCCATGCCGCCGGTAGATGAAGGTTCTTTTGTTGTTGCTGAATACATTCAGAATTGGGGGAGCGTGAGAAGCGGAACACCTTGTATCGTTGTAACGAAAGATGATGGAATTGTCTTTAAAATTGTCAATAATCACATCGAAACTCAGCAGTCTTTTGAATTGTGTTCAACGAATCCGTTGTACTTGCCTTATTTTGTGAAAGTCAATGATATTGTTGAAATGTGGAAGTTTGTGAATTACATTTCTCCGAGTTTACCGGAAATGCGCATTGATGATTCTTTATTAACGAGAAGTATTCAGGATTTACAAAGAGAAATCATAGACCTAAAAAGAACCGTTACCGCGGGAGGGAAAAATGTTTCCCACTAAATTGAATGCGTTCCTGGGTAATCAATTCGCGTAATGTGTTTTTGATTTTGGCTGCAAAAGAAGTGTCAAACTGAGCAACAATCTCGGCCAGAGTCAGTTCTTTCTGTGTCAGAAGTGCAATCAGTTCCAATTCCAGTCGCGGATGCTTTTCGAGTAAGTTTTGTTCCAGGCAGTAATCACATTTCCCGCAAGGCTCACTTTCCTGCCCGAAATAGGAAATGATGAAGCGCGGTCTGCAATGTTTTTGTTCCAGGTACGTTTTCATCACATTCATGCGGTCCAAAGCACGTTCTTTACGGAAATGATACACTTCGGGTCTTAATTCGATGTAATCGTCCGGAAGGCGTTCGTGAAGGAAAGTAACCATTGGTAATTCTGTTCGCCAGGTAATATCAATGATTCCGTGCTCTTCCAGGTATTTCAACTGGCGCTCCAGTTCTGAAGCCGGAATTTTCAAACGCTGACAAGCTTCACTTTCATCAATTTCACAGAAAGAATCAAATACATCGCTGTAATTCCGGCAAACCCAGGTAATCAAAGGATCTAAAACCGGATTCTTCAATTGATATCCGTACAAATGCGTTTTGTCAATGCTGATTTTGATCCGGGAACCCTTCAATCCTTGTTCGGAAAACAAAATGCTTCCGTTCATTTCCAATAACTTAAAAGCCGGATAAACTTCTGTAATATTCAGATTGAATTTCTTAACAAAATCATTGAATTTCAACTCGTAAGATTCATGTTCTCCGGATCCGATTGCGACCCGCAAGTAATTGCAAAGAGCTCTGTAGATCAGTCGAATGGTATCCGGACTTGGAAATTGAGCAAATACCCGTTCCGCAATTTCATCCAAATCAACCGGTTCGATAAATGCAAACGTTCTCGATTCTTTTCCGTCTCTTCCTGCCCGGCCTGCTTCCTGAAAATAGGATTCAGGATTATTCGGAACTTCAAAATGAGCCACGAAACGCACGTTTGGTTTGTCGATTCCCATTCCAAAAGCATTGGTAGCAACCATGATCGGCGTTTTTTCAGACAGCCAGTTTGAAAGTGCCAAACTTCGTTCCTTGCTGTTCATCCCGCCATGGTACATA
>NZ_JASLCN010000488.1 GCF_030151805.1 Fluviicola sp. | reverse complement strand
CCGGTTTGCAGTTGGTGTTTAAAAATGGGAAAAAATTACTGATCGGAACGAAAAAGTCAGAAGACCTGGTGCAGATTTTAAGTGTGTTGGGAAAGTAGTTGCATTGATAATTGAGAATTTACAATTGGAAAGAAGGGGAGATGAACCTTCGCCAATTTACTTTTACCTGTTCAATTTTTCAATTCTCTATTAAATAGGTTATCCGATTTTCACCGGATCTCCCAAGAATTTGGAATCTACTCCGAATAAAATATCCCAGAATACTTTCATTCGTGCAAAACGCTCGCGTACCTTCGTTTTGAAGCCACCCATTTTGGCAACATCTTTGGCATTGTAGCCATAAACGGTCATTCCGAAATGTTCTCCGAGATATATGGCGCGTTCATTGTGAAAACGTTGCGAAACAACGATCACTTCTTTTTGTCCGAAGACCTTTAGAGCGCGTTCCATTGAATCCAGGGTTCTGAATCCGGCATAATCCAGGTAAATCCGACCAGCCGGAATTCCTGCAGCAATCAATGCATTTTTCATATCCGTAGGTTCGTCATACGTTTCAATACTATTGTCGCCACTCACTAAAATAAATTTCACTTTTCCGGCACGATACAATTCCACGGCAGCTTTGATCCTGTAAGAAAAATACAAATTGTCATTTCCACGCTTATTTGTTCGGGATGTTCCCAGAACCAGGGCTACTTTTACCTTCGGGCATTCACTCACCCGATCGAAGATCTTTCCTTCTGCGTTTGACTTTACGGCCCAATTGGCTCCGAAAAACCAACATAAAACGAACAGGAAAGAGAAAATAATGATGCGTTTTAAAATTTTAGACCGCTGTGATTTTAGTTTCATGGATAAAGCAAGATTTGCTGTAAAAGTAATTGGAAATGATGTTACTTAAACGGGGTTCGTGAAATTTTTCTGACCGTCCGGATTCCCTTGCTGTCATTGGACTAATAGACACAACTTGTCCTGCCACTGCGGGATGTCTATTTGTCTTTTGAAGCGGATTCTTTTCCTTCTTGTTGGTTTGAAAGATGCTACCCAGGTTGGTTCCTGAAAGTGTAGATCATTCACTATTCTTACGGGGATTTGAAAGTACATTTCGGACATGGGTTTACTTTAAACAATTCTTGTTCCGGTTCTCAAAATTGCCATATCGCAATATTACGAATCAGCTTCATGTTTCTATTTATGCCTCCTGGTTTAAAGTGCTTGTTTTCAGTTGTTTGATCTTGTGTTGAAAATATACAAACCGAAAACCTGTTCCCAGTTTTAGATGGTAAATCTCTGAATTTTAGCTTCGTGAACACCTGCATTCGTCCTAAAATATAAGTGGTGTAATCACTTTTTCCCGCAGAACGCTTACGCCTAAGCTTGTGCCATCGCTAAAGCTATTGGCGACATGCGATCAGCATATGGCGCATACCGCGGATTCTGAACGGCGGGGACAGGGGCTTATGCACATCGTATGTAAATTAAATCTGTGCCCCGACATAGCCGGAGTTTATATCATCTGCGGGACTTAAAAAAATGACATAAATTCCAGGACAAGTCTAAAAACAAAAAAGCGAGACAAAACCCTGCCTCGCTTTTCTACCTTATTTAAACTACGATTACTTACAAATTAATGAGGATTTCTTCTTCCTGGGAAATCGGTTTTCTGAATACGATTTTCCCGTCAAAAATATCCATGACCACGGTCAGCGAAGTATCCAGTGTTCCGGCCAATAAAGCCTTGGATAGTTCATTCAGAACCTGTTTCTGGATCACCCGTTTGATTGGTCTTGCACCGAAATGAGGATCATATCCTGCTTCAACCAAATGTTCTTTCGCTTCTTCGGTCATATGCATTTTGATTCCTTTATCCAGGAGCATTTCTTTCAACTGATTCAACTGTAGCTGAACGATTTGTTTCACATAACGCTTATTCAACGGAGTGAAAATGATCGTTTCATCTATCCGGTTCAAAAACTCCGGTCTGATAGTCTGTTTCAACAACTCGAGCACTTTGAATTTTGCTTTGTCCATTGCTTCATGCAGATTTTCTTCCTTCACACCTTCAAAACTTTCCTGGATCAGATGTGATCCCATGTTGGAAGTCATGATAATAATTGTGTTTTTGAAGTTCACCGTTCTCCCTTTGTTATCGGTCAAACGTCCGTCGTCTAAAACCTGGAGCAAAATATTGAATACATCCGGATGTGCTTTTTCAATCTCATCCAGCAAAACAATCGAATACGGTCTTCTTCGAACAGCTTCGGTCAGCTGACCACCTTCATCGTATCCGACATATCCCGGAGGCGCTCCGACTAATCGGCTCACGCTGTGTTTTTCCTGGTACTCGGACATATCTATTCGCGTCATGGCGTTTTCATCGTTGAAGAGGAAGTCGGCCAGTGCTTTTGCCAATTCGGTTTTACCAACACCTGTCGGACCTAAGAAAATAAAGGATCCGATTGGTCTGCGCATATCCTGTAATCCTGCACGGCTTCTTCTTACGGCATCGGATAATGCTTCAATGGCTTCTTCTTGTCCGACTACGCGTTTTCCAAGTTCATCTTCCAGGCGAAGCAGTTTTGAAACCTCGCTTTCAATCATTCTGGAAACCGGGATTCCAGTCCATTTGGAAACAACATCCGCAATTTCTTCTGCGTCCACTTCTTCCTTGATCAGTTTTGAATTT
The DNA here is from genome assembly GCF_030151805.1 of Fluviicola sp. Taxonomy (GTDB): domain Bacteria; phylum Bacteroidota; class Bacteroidia; order Flavobacteriales_D; family Crocinitomicaceae; genus Fluviicola. The sequence continues at coordinate 1,283 of NZ_JASLCN010000488.1, read as the reverse complement.
GCCTGTAACTCGACCAATTTCTGTTTCGCTTCTTCGAGTTTGATTTCCGCTTCTTTGATACGACCGTAGCGGATTTCCGCTACTTTTCCGTAATCTCCGGTGCGTTCAGCCTGGTCAGCTTCCAGCTTCAAGTTTTCAATCAACTCTTTGGTTTTTTGAACCCCGTCTACAATATCGCGTTCTGCCTGCCATTTTGCATTGAAGGCATTGCGTTGTTCTTCCAATGTTGCCAACTCTTTTCCTAAAGATTCCAGTTTCTTGGTATCGTTTTCGCGTTTGATTGCTTCGCGCTCGATTTCCAATTGCATGATCCGGCGATCCAATTCATCCAGTTCCTCCGGTTTTGAATTGATTTCCATTCGAAGTTTGGATGCAGCCTCGTCGATCAAGTCAATGGCTTTATCCGGCAAATGACGTTCCGTAATGTATCGTTGTGATAATTCCACGGCAGCAATGATCGCAGCATCTTTGATCAGAACCTTGTGGTGATTCTCGTATTTTTCCTTGATACCACGTAAGATAGAGATTGCATCTTCGGTATCCGGTTCATCCACCAATACCGGTTGGAAACGGCGTACCAAAGCCTTATCTTTTTCGAAGTATTTTTGATATTCGTTTAAGGTTGTTGCACCAACTGCGCGCAATTCTCCTCTTGCCAAAGCCGGCTTCAGGATGTTTGCAGCATCCATTGCACCTTCACCGCCACCGGCTCCAACCAGTGTGTGAATTTCGTCAATGAACAGGATGATTTCTCCGTCTGCATTGGTTACTTCTTTTACCACAGACTTCAAACGCTCTTCAAATTCACCTTTGTATTTTGCTCCGGCAACCAAAGCACCCATATCCAAACTGTAAACAATTTTGGATTTCAGGTTCTCAGGAACGTCACCGTCTATAATCCGGTGTGCAATTCCTTCCGCAATGGCTGTTTTACCAACTCCCGGTTCACCGATCAGGATGGGGTTGTTTTTAGTTCTTCGGGTCAAAATTTGCAACACACGACGAATCTCATCGTCCCGGCCGATTACAGGATCCAATTTTCCCTCTTTCGCCAGTTCATTTAAGTTCTTGGCGTATTTTTCCAATGATTTGTATGTTCCTTCCTGTTGGTTGGACGTTATTTTTTCTCCGTTTCGTAAATCCATAATATTTTTGAGTACTGTTGATTTATTGAGTTTTGCATCTCTGAGCAATTGACCGATCTGATCTTTTGATTCGATCAAAGCCAGGAAAAGCATTTCTACAGTGACATATTCATCGCCCTGATCTTTGGTCAGTTTTAC
>NZ_JASLCN010000487.1 GCF_030151805.1 Fluviicola sp. | reverse complement strand
ACCAGGAGTAACTTACCGCATAATCTGACGTGTCGATAAAATTGAATACTGCGCCGATGTTCATTCCTCCGTTCGAATTGTAATAGAATCCTGCATCGGGAAGCGGATCAATCACTACCGGAAGAACAATCGTGTCCGAGCAGCCATTGGTGGTTGAAACAATATGCGTTACCGTATATGTTCCTCCGCTGGCGAATTGCTGATTCACATTTGCCATTGCGGCAGATCCTTGTCCGCCGAAGTCATAAAACCAGTAATTGATTGCATCCGAACTCACTGAAGCATCCGTAAATGCAACCGTTACCTGGTTATTCGGGCAGGAATTAACTGTTGTGAAATTGGCAAGCGGTTTATCGTAAACGGAAACATTGATTGAAACCGTGTCTTTACAACCGTTTGAATTCGTAACAATCAATTCTACCGGATACGTTCCGGACGAAGGATATGCATACGCCGGATTTGAAACAGACGCTGTTTGTGCTGTTGCAAACTTCCACGACCAGTTGGTTAAAGTACCTGAACCCGGAAGCGAGAAATCGGTGAAAACATTCGGGAAACCTTCACACACATTTGTTGCACTGAAATTCGCAAAAGGAGGTGCTACAAAGTTAATCTGCATGGCATCCGACACAACGGTACACGTTCCGTTATTTGTTGAAGTCAATGTCAACACGATACTTCCGGCTGAAACTTCTGCTGCTGTTGGTTTGTATGTTGCATTCACCGAGGTGTTGGAAGGAGTGAAAATTCCGGATCCACCACTCCAGATTCCGCCAAAAGGTCCGCTTGTAACACTTCCGCTCAATTGAACCAGGGAATTGTTGGAACATTTCAACTGATTCGGACCTGCATCCACTTTCGGAGCATTATTAATTGAAATATAAATACTGTCTTGTACCGGCAAGCAATTGCCATTTGAAGTTGATTCCAGGTAAAGCCACACGAAACCTGCCGTTGTATCTGCAACACCTGGAATATAGGTACAGTTCAACGAGCTGTTATTCGGAGAAAAAATACCGGTTCCGCTTGTCAGCCATTTTCCGGTTGCAGTTGGTCCGCTTACCGTTCCTGAAAGAGAAATATTTGCGTTGTTTGCACAAACGATCAAGTTATCAGGGCCCGCCTGAACTACCGCTGCCGGAGTAAATAACACCTTCATGGTATCTGTTACCGTTGCACAGGAAACTGCATTGGTTGAAGTCAGGACAAACTGTAGTAAACCTAAAGCAAGATCAGCTGTGGAAGGAATGTATTCTGCATTCAGTGCAGAGGCATTCGGTTGAAAAACTCCGGTTCCGCTTGTGCTCCAGATTCCGGTTGCCGCACCACCAGTGATAATTCCGTTTAGCTGAATGATCGAATTGTTTTCACAAATGGATTGATCGGTATTTGCATTAACGATTGGCGCGGGAGTAATTTCCAGGTACATCGTATCGCGCGCAGTGGGGCAAAAACCAGTGGTTGAAAGGATCACCCGAATCGGGCTGATCAAGGTATCCAACGGACTTGGAACATAACTGTTCGGAACAGAGTTCAATCCGTTCTGGAAAGAACCGTAACCGTTACTCGACCAGGATCCTGTTACTGCACCTCCACCGACATTTCCGGATAAGGTATAACTCACATTGGCACAAACCGTGTCATCAACTCCGGCATGTGAAAAAGCGGTTGCGTAGAAATCCGTATTGTAAGCGTACATCGACCCGGTATTTGCACCACCGCCTGTAATCGTTGCCATTGTGAAAATATCTGCCAGGTTCACAATCATGTTGTGGCTGTTGACCGGAATCTGAGCGGTATTCAAAAAGATGCGTGCTGCTTTGTATTGTCCCAGCGTACCCGGAACGTTCTGAAACATTCCCGCTGTAATCAACCCCGAACTTCCGTTCAGGAGGAAATTTCCTTCGTATCCGCTTCTGGTCACCAATACAATTCCCAACGAATCGGAACTTGAACGGGAAAAAGCCATGTTGTTGTTTCCTTTACAGTTCAAACTCGGAACGATTGCCGCATTCAATTCGCACCCGAATCCGGAAACGTGGTACACATAAACCGGTTTGCTTGCTTTGATATACAGGATCTCATCGGTCATCGGAATTTCCAAAGTTTCGCTTGAATTGATCAGGGTTGAAGTGGTACTGACTCCGGTTACTTCAATGTTTGAACCGTTCTGAGTTGCCAGAACATAGATCCGGTCGTTTGCAGACGTTCCTTTGTAAATAGCATAATCCGTTCCGATGGAAGGTGTCGGGATCATTTGATCTCCGATCATATCCGAACAGGTTGATTGCACTAATTGTCCGTCAAACAAGGTAATTGCAACGGGTTTGTTGGCGGAAACAATGGAACCGGCAAGCGAAGTTGCTGCGGAAACGTTCACATCCCGCGCACTATACGTTTGTCCGGCATTTAAAACCACCGAAAACGTTGCATTTGCCGCATGACCTGTAATTCCGGTTCTTGGTGTGATCAACACTGTTGTATTATTGGTAGAGGCTACAATTTCAATTCCGGAATACGTTGCCGGTGATGTAATTGCGTTGTTCCAATGCTTTTGAAACGGTGTATAGAAATTTGTTCCCAGTGCTTTTGAGCCTTTTAAACTAAAGCTCTCTTTGTTATTCGGGGCATTTACTTCGTAAACCACATTGATCAACCCGGTAGCTGAAATTTTCAACCCGTTATTGGAAATCACATCTCCATTCGGACTTTCGATTTGAGCAACGAATGCACTCAGGTTCAAGCTATCACTTGAAAATGCGGGCATTGTCAATGTTAAGGGAATGAATGTTCCGTTTGCGGGCTGCGAAACGGTGATTGTTGCGGGTTGGTCGTAAGATTGAAAACGAAGCATTACGGGAACCTGTCCGACACCTGAAGAAACATCGGGAGCAGCAAACCAAAAAACGGTATCCCTTTGAGCAGTAGCATGTAAAGCTGGAGTAAGGAAATACGCAAGTAGGAAAAGTTGTAAAAATCTGAACATATTTAAACTATCTCAGTTTCGAGGGGCAAAGATAGCTTTTCAATGAAGAATTTTAACTAATAACAAGAAAGCGAAACATGCTATTCACACATCGAAATCCGGCTTTTAAAAATAAAAATCAGTTAGTTATGAATTTAACACGTTGTAAAAAACGTCAAAAATAAACAACTAATTCGAGCGTTTGAACTAAGGTATTACGCAATCAGCCTGAATCGAGCAAACCTGATTCATTTTCTTATGTTGCGCATTTTTGAGAAGTTTATTTGATTTCAGGATTTCAAGGTGTCATTCTTTCCTGATTCCGGGAAACAAGGTTGAAGAGGGATTGAAAACGGCTGAAATGCCCTAAAATCGCATGTTAAATCTATAACATTTTAATACTGTATCCATACTTAATCCATACTTTACCTATGCTCTATCCGTACTTGACCCGTAGCTGACTGTGGAAATGCTATTTTGATTGCTATTTTCTCTGTGCAGGGTTTTACATCTGTGTGAATTGATTTCCCGTAGATTACGCAGATTTTAATTTGCAGGCACAGGCATAGTAAGGAGTTACCTCCTCAATGTAATAGTTGATATTCGTTTTATTAAACCGAAGCTTGATAGTGTCATTTCTGAAATTATTATATTCATCAGATATTCCTGCACTCAATTCCCATCTTTTATTATTTGAATCATACAAGGTATCCCCGCTACCAATAGTAATCTCCATAGGGACATTCGCAAAATTCTTTGTTGCTTGCTTTAACTATTTCCAAATAGTTATCATAGAATGATTTTTCTTGTGTAAAGTGATCCATCTGGGAATTGTATTGTAGCAAATAGTACTCCACTGAAATCTTGAAGATCAATTATTGTAGTTTCACTCAAAATTCTTGACGATGAAACAATTTGTCCGAGTGAGTTCTTCAAAATAAAGTTAGAACCGCAAAGAATAGAAGCATCTACCGTAATAATTACTCGCTTCTCCTGATTGAACACCTTTACAAGATCAGATATATCACTATTGATTGTATTGAGATAACTTGAGCCCAAAGTCATTCCATAAATTCCCATTCCATAAAATATTTCAGGACAAATGATCGTTGTTTCAGCCGTTATTGTATTAATCTTTTGAAGTGTTGAGTCCTTTGAAAAGAAAAGTTCATTAGAATTTA
>NZ_JASLCN010000478.1 GCF_030151805.1 Fluviicola sp. | reverse complement strand
CTTCTTCTGAAAGCATATTCTTGAATTCTATATCTTCTAAAAGCTTAGCAACAACAGTATATTGTTCACTTTATACTAACAGTTGAACCGCTCACAGAAGCCGGAAATGCAAAAAAAGGAACCTGTTCCATTCAGCTTAGAGAAGCCGTTTCGGAAGAGAGTTGGAAGAACCGGAAATTATCTCCGAAACAAATGAAAGAAGACCTGGCTGTTTTCAGAGCTATCCGCGAAAAAGCCAATTCAGGCCTGTACAGATACAGAAGTCGTCAGAGTATTGACAGCATTTATTCCAGCGCTTTTGAAAAGGTGAAAACCGAATTAAGCATAACAGACTTCTATAAGATTTTGTTGGTTTTGACCGATTTTGAAGGAAGTAATCACAACGGAACGAGTTTGCCATATAAACCTGCTGCTCTGATGCAAAAAGACCGCGGATATTTTCCTTTCTTTCTGAAGCATGTAGATGGGAAAATGCTTGTGAATAATTCAAATGTCGAAATTCCTTTGGGTTCTCAACTTGTAAGTATCAACGGGATTTCAGATCAGGAACTTCAAAAACGGTTTTACAAGTATCTGACAACAGACGGTTACAACATGACCGCTAAGACAAGAGCAAGTATCGAAAACGTATTCGGTTGGATCTTCCCTTTTGAAATGGGAGTTTCAGAGTTTTTTGACATTGAATATAAAGCACATGGTTCTGAGCAGATTCAAAAGATTCAGTTGAAAAGTATCAGCCAGGAAGAAAATCGAAACAGGTATTTTGCACGACATTCAGCAAAATTAGATAGCATTACCGATTCTAATGTGCAGGAGAAATACAGCTTCCAACGCATCAATGAAAACACGGCTTTGTTGAATTTCAGGATATTTACCATGGCCTCCAATGCGGAAGATCCTGATTTTGCTGTATTCTCGTCTTACCTGGACAGTGTGTTTTCATTAGTGAAATCTGAAAAAATAACGAACTTAATTGTAGATATCCGCAACAATCCGGGGGGCAATGATCCGACGTATGAAAAAGTGTTTACTTATCTGACAACTCAGACTTTCAAGGAAAACAAAGAAGCATTTATTCTCTTCAACAAACTACCCTATCCGCAGTATTTTAAATCGGAATCGGAAGACAAAGGCAACCGGAAACAGGGATTAAATGCAACAAACAGTTATTTGCAGGAGATATTCTCAGTGAAGAAGGAAAATCGCTTTTTTCAGAATCAAAGTCACAACCCGCCCTACTATCCGGATTCAAACAGATTCACCGGGAAATTGTATTTAGTAATAGATGAAAACGTAGGATCGGCGGCATCTCATTTCGCTTCATTGGTTCGGGGGCATTCTCCGGCAACAATCGTTGGGATGGAAACATCAGGTGGTTATTACGGACATAATGGTCATTTCCCGGTCGAATATGTACTTCCGAACTCTCAGATCACTACCCGTTTTTCGATTGTTCATGTAGAGCAGGATGCGCCCGTGAGAGCTGATCAGCCGGTTGGGAGGGGAATTATTCCGGATTACAGAGTTTTATTGTCGTTTGAGGATTTCATGAAGAATGAGGATTCACAGATGAAATTTGTATTGAAGTTGATTGAAGGAATCAAGTGATTTCAATCAGGCTATGGACGTAATTCCGCAATATTACGTCCGCATTTGATTTCAGATTTCAAAGTAAACTTCCCGCATCCAGATATGCTTTGCGACATAACATTTATTTCTTTGTCCCAATATTGGGAAATTACTTCAGTCCCTAAATTTCAGTGTTTTCAGCATAGGTTTTAGATAGACTATCCGCACAATCTGCGTGAAAAACAGGCACATTATCTGCCCGTTTGTATCATACCTGTGCAAAACTTCCCTCTCCTGCATTCCTCCAACTTACTAAATGCTTTTATCTTTGCCTTTCAAATTCAATAAACATGAAATTTTTCATCGATACAGCAAATCTGAATGATATCCGCGAAGCAAACGACTTAGGGATTTTGGACGGGGTAACAACCAATCCGTCTTTGATGGCCAAAGAAGGGGTTTCCGGACAAAACAATATTTTGAAGCACTATGTTGACATTTGCAACATTGTTGACGGACCGGTAAGCGCAGAAGTAATCGCAACAGACTTTGAAGGAATGATCCGCGAAGGAGAAGCGTTGGCTGAATTGCATAAGAACATTGTGGTGAAAATCCCGATGATTCCTGCAGGAATTAAAGCAATCAAGTACTTCTCATCCAAAGGAATCAAAACAAATTGCACCCTGATCTTCAGCGCCGGACAAGCATTATTGGCTGCGAAAGCTGGTGCAAGTTATGTTTCACCTTTCGTTGGACGTTTGGATGATGTTTCAACAAACGGGATGGATTTGATTCAGCAAATCAGAATCATTTTCGATAATTACGGATTTGAAACAGAAATCCTGGCAGCTTCTATCCGCCATCCGATGCATATTATTCAATGCGCTGAAATCGGATCGGATGTAATGACCGGACCTTTAAGTGCCATTTTAGCATTGGCAAAACACCCCTTAACAGATAACGGATTAGCACAATTCTTAGCTGATCACGCGAAGGGGAATAAATAAAAACCTCAGTAGTAGATGAAGACCGAACGGAGCAATGAAGAATTACTCCACGTATGGGAAGTTTCTACCCCATAAAACAATGGATTATTCAATACAGACAAAAGGAGTTCATTTCGAACTCCTTTTTTTGTTTACTAAACAATGTGGATAAGAGTACACTTATCCACCACTTACCCTGGTAAGTTTATTTTTCATCCCGTTTTTTCGACTGCTTAACCAAAATAACTCCCCTTTAGTCAAAAATTAAGACGCTACTAAAAGCATTCTGCTATTTTTGCTTTCGGGAAAATCTACTTTATGAAGAAACTCTTGATGTTTTGTTTGTTTTCTTTGGCTTTGTTCTCCGTCCGGGCGCACGAATATTACTTTGCGTTCGGTGAAATCGAGTACAATGAAGCAACAAAGAAATTCGAGATTACCCTGGAAATGAGTGCCCACGATGTGGAGTTTGATTTAAAAAAGACAGGTGTAACGCTTGACAAACACATCGAAGATCAGGCTCAAAACAAAGAATTTAAGAAACAACTGGAAACGTATTTGTTAAACGGATTCTCCATTTCAAACGGCCACTCCCCGATCAATCTTTCCTTAATGGGCTTCGACGTATTGCCAAACGGACAATTATATGCCTATTTGGAAAGTGCTCAAGTTGAATTAGATAAGGAGCTTAACTTCAAGTTCGACTTACTAATGGAATCTTTCCCGAATCAACAGAATAAGATCACATGGATCCATCTGAAACGAAAACAAACTGCGGTATTTTTACCAGGTAAACCTACAGAAATCATAACCCTGTAATTATGAAAAAAATCCTCTCTTTCTCAATTATTCTCTCGGCATTCACCCTGTCTGCACAAACCAAATTTGCACAATTGGATATTGAGTTGCCAACTCCGAATGAATATCGAACAGCTGCCGGAGCTCCCGGACACGGATATTATCAGCAGAAAGCAGATTACAAAATGAACATCACGCTGGAAGATGACAAACAAATCATCCGTGGAGAAGAGATCATTACGTATACCAACAATTCGCCGGATATCCTGGAGTATTTATGGTTGCAATTGGATCAGAATATTTACAGGCCGGATTCGGACAGCAAACTGATTGAAGTAGAGAAAATGGAAAACTTTCAGTCGATTAAAGATGTGGAACGAAGACTGATGGTGTTTGAAGGAGGATTCAATATCGAGTCCGTTTCAACAGTAAACGGAGAAAGAATGCGTTATGCGATCAACAAAACCATGATGCGTATTGATCCGGCAAAACCATTGGCTCCAAAACAAAGCATTTCCTTTAAAATAAAATGGTGGTATAACATCAACGACCGGATGAAAGTTGGCGGAAGATCCGGTTACGAATACTTCGAAAAAGACAAGAACTACTTATATACGATTGCGCAATTCTTCCCGAGAATGTGTGTTTACAACGATGTTGAAGGCTGGCAGAACAAGCAATTTCTTGGAAAAGGAGAGTTTACGCTTCCATTCGGAGATTACGACGTTTCGATTACAGTTCCTTCCGATCACATTGTGGCCGGAACCGGAGAACTTCAAAACGGAGCAGCAGTCATGACTGCCGAGCAGAGACAACGCATGGACAAAGCAAAAACGTCCAATACTCCTGTTTTAATTGTAACACAGCCGGAAGCTGAAAATGCAGAAAAGAATAAAGTTACAAGTACTAAAACCTGGACATTTAAAGCAAAAAATGTACGCGATTTCGCCTTTGCCACTTCCCGTAAATTCATGTGGGATGCTCAAAACACAGTCGTGAAAGGAAAAAACATTTTGTGTATGTCCTTTTATCCGAAAGAAGGAAACCCGTTATGGGAACGATATTCAACCAAACTGGTCGCACATACGATTCAAACCTACTCGAAATACACGATTGATTACCCGTATCCGGTCGCTATTTCTGTTCACGCAAATCAAATTGGGATGGAATACCCGATGATCTGTTTCAACGGAGGAAGACCAAATGAAGACGGAACGTATTCCGAACAAACGAAATATGGAATGTGGGGCGTAATCATTCACGAGGTCGGACACAACTTCTTCCCGATGATTATCAACTCGGACGAACGCCAGTGGTCCTGGATGGATGAAGGGTTGAACACCTTTGTTCAATACCTCACCGAACAGGAATGGGAACGCGGATATCCTTCCAGGAGAGGTCCGGCGGCAATGATCACAGATTACATGCGTGGTGATAAACGTTTCATTTCTCCGATCATGACGAATTCCGAATCAATCTGGCAATTTGGAAACAATGCCTACGGAAAACCCGCTACAGCCTTGAATATTTTGCGTGAAACCGTGATGGGAAGAGAATTGTTTGATTTCGCATTCAAAACCTATTGCGAGCGCTGGAAATTCAAGCACCCTACTCCGGCAGATTTATTCCGTACCATGGAAGACGCATCCGGAGTGGATTTGGATTGGTTCTGGAGAGGTTGGTTCTATACAACAGAATATGTAGATATTTCCCTGGATTATGTAAAACATTTCCAATTGAACTCCAACAACCCGGAAATTGAAAAAGCAGAAAACAAAAAAGTAGCCGATTCAAAACCGCAATTTATCGGAGATATCCGGAACAAAGAATCGATTGAGCAAACAGTGAATGAAAGAGATACGACCATCGACGATTTTTATGCGAAAAGAGATGTGTACAAAGTGGATCGTCTGGACAAAAAAGAATACGATGAATTCAAGGCAAAATTAACTCCGGAACAAAAAAGATTACTGGATTCTCCGAAACACTTTTATGAACTAGCCTTTACAAACAAAGGCGGTTTGGTAACACCATTGATCATTCAGGCAAAATTTGAAGACGGAACAACACAGGAAGTACGAATTCCTGCTGAGATCTGGAGAATGGATGATCTGACGGTTACAAAAGTGTTGATTTTCGACGCCCCGGTTGTGTCTTTCCAATTGGATCCCTTCCTGGAAACTGCAGATTGCGATACGGATAACAACTCCTATCCTCCGGCTTCAAAACCTACGAGATTCCAGTTGTTCCAGCAAAAACAAAGCAGCGAAAACCCGATGCAGCGCCAAAAGCGTTTGGAAAGTGGCAATTAACAGAACACTCATTCAATATCCATTCGAGTAAGAATCGAAAATAAGAAAGCCCGTTCTAAGTGAAATTTCATTTAGAACGGGCTTTTGATAAATATCAATAATTCGAGATTGAAAATAACCCGGAAAAAAGATCAATTGAAAACAACAAGGTTTTTCTAGTTTTTACCCGCAAGCGGATCAACCAGTTTAACAGATTTTTGTTTCATGTATTCCTGGATAGAATTGTCGCGGATTGATTTTTTAGCATGCTCAATAGTATCCTCTCTTTTCAAAGTATACTCATTAATATAGCGATCCATGTGAGGAGATTCCAATGCATAAGTCATAAACAACGATACACGTTCCTGCTGTTGGTCTTTTTTTAGAAATGCCGGAATATGTTTTTCTATTCTATTGATCGTTATATTTGGAAACAACTTTAAACGAACTGCATTCCCGCTATGAATCGTTTTTAAACTCCAAACAGCTACATCCCCTATTTCACTGTCAATAAATACAGGCTTTCCATCAGCGTTGAGATGTGTTCCCTTTTTCACTTTTAATCCGCCACTATAATCTTTGTGATCCTGCAAATACAAACCCATTCGGATCAGCGGATATTCTCCCTGCCAGTCAGGACCATTCAAATTCTGTCTGTCGATATTATCTCTGTGAAAACCACGAAGTCCGTTACCTATCTGGTAAGAACTGTCTCCGAAATAAACGATATCATTGTTTTCCAGTATAGTACGTGCAATCTCCAGCATTCTGTCATCGGTAAGAACAGAATACAATTTTTCCTTACTGAGCAAATCCCCTTTTGAATATTTCGCCTTTGTTTTTAAATGTGGCAACTCAAAAGTCAATCCTTTTTGTTGATCAGTTTGAAACTGACTGTAAACATCGTCTCTGATTTTCTGAATTTCTTCTTTTGTGAATACGTGTTTTATCAGAACATAACCATTTTGGTTGAAAAACTGTTTATCGATATTTAATTGACTCATAAAGTGCGTTTTAGTTTAAGTAAATCTCATGAAAAAGCTGCTTCAAACAGCCGGTATTCCAAGAATATTAACAACACAAATATAGAGGAATTTATGAATTTCAACACATGTTTTAAGATTCTGATGACGAGTTTTTGATGAGTGGAAAAGCTTTTTTATTCCTGATCTTAATAAGAAAAAACAGAAAATGGATCGTGAAATTCGCGCATGAAAATTCAGGACTCATTTCGGATACCGGAAGAATGGAAACAGGTTTTCTAAAAAAGATACAATTTGATGCCTGTAACGTGTCACTTTTCGGAAGCTTATGACACTCTACAAGCATGATTCCCTTTTTCAGAATGAAAACAATCCTTCCTTTATGTCTGGTGGTTTTAACGGCCTCCTGCACCTCTACGATCAAGAAAAATAATTTTGAACACAACTACCCGAAATACTGGGAGAAATATACCGATTTGCAACTCAGAGATTCAATCTTTGCGGATACATTATTAGTTGGGAGCGATACCGATACTGAAAGCTCGGCAAAGGATTTTTACAAGGAAGAAATTCACCGTTTATTGATCGATTTGAAGAACGATAAATATAAAAACGACAGATTGTATCCGATGCTTGCTTTTAACGAAGTTGTATTGAGTAATTTAGCGTCCGGAGAAACATATAGTCTGTCTGATTACCAAATTGAAAAATTACTCACAATCATCAACGATCCGCTATCATTCAACTGGTCGGAAACAACATTAGAACTCGCATTTAGAATAGATTTTGTAAAAGACGGACTCATCGTTTCTACCTTGAATATTGAAGATGATAAATCCGTGATCAAGATCAATCCGGAATTGAGCGGTTTCAGAAAGATGAAATTCGGAATGCTGAAACCGCGTTTTCAGAAACAAATAATGGACCTGTTCAACGAAATAGGTTTGTAAAAGAATTACTTTAGATATTAAATGATAAAACAATGAATTTTAAACAGTTATTAATAGGTGTTTTACTATTCAGTTCCGTTTCTTATGGTCAAACGGGCTACAAAAAGGTCTATAAATCCGGGGAATATCAACCGAATTGGTCTTTGGTAAAAACCATTGCGGGAACCTATGGATTTATTGACAAATCCGGAAAGGAAGTGGTTCACCCGATTTATGCTAAAATCTGGAAATTCGGAGAATACCACGAAAACATCGCCCTGGTGAAATCCATTACAGACACTTATGGGTTTATCGACAAAACAGGGAAAGAAGTAGTACACCCCATTTATACCCTGGAAGAAATCAAACAACGATTCAGGACACTTTATCAGCCTTAGTATCACAAAAGCTGAAACAAAAACTAAAACCGGACATTGAGCGAAGTCGAAATGTCCGGTTTTTTTTTATTGGTTTTGTACGAAAATAGAGGTGATAAAAAAATCACACTGATTTGGAAATCATCTAAATTCTCGGACAGGAGATTATTTTAAGACAGGTCAAATCCAATATTGAACCGATAATAAGGCATCAATATCCCATAGATAAGGCATAGATATAGCGATGATTGTACCTGTTTTAAACAAAGTAAACCAATAACAAACAGCATAGCTTCCCAACCTTCTCCCTTCTCTCTTTTTGCTAATTGATCATTCCCTCATTGACAATTCCTGTAATTCGTAATCTGACATTCGGCATTCACACTTCAATAGCCCCCGAATATAAATTCCTGATTACGTTTATATTGCATTAAGTAGAATTAAAAGATACTAGTTCGATTTAGTTGTTTTTCGACTTTTGTCTAATCTGGTAATAAAACAACCAGAAAGGAGTTTTTTCTCAAAGCAGCCACGTTTCACAAGCCCCTGTTTTCCTGCAAAAAAAGTAAAACCAGGCTTCTCATTAAAAATTCTGATGCCATTTGTTTAGTAAAAATTAAGCATCCCCTATCTTCTTCTAAAAAGCTTAAAGTATTGTTGTTCCTGCATTTACGGGTTAAAAAACACCTCGTTGTAAATTTACAATGGTTTCGAAACTATTATTCACTTTAAAAAATTTCAGTCATGAAAAACAGAAACAATGTAATGAAACAACTATTTGCTACTAGTGCACTTGCACTAATGGGGTTTGTCGCTAACGGACAATTATTGGAAACAATGGGAACCGTAGGAAGCGGAACTCAAACAATCAGTGCCAGAGAAACTGCTGGAAACTTTGACCTGGTTCCTCTTACTTATGTAGGAACTGCAGACATGAGAACAACTACTCCATCAACTGGTTATGCCGGAGCTTCAGGAGGATTCAACACATTAATTCAGGCACAGGAGTATTTTGAAATGCAGGGAATCAACGCTGCAGGATGCAAAAACTCTGACTCTCTTCGTTTCGGGATCAACAAAAATACCAATGCTGCAACAGGAGTTGACTATTTATTAGTAGAATACAGTAACGATAACGGGGCTTCCTGGTCTGCATTGTCTTACCCTGCTTTACCAACCGGCACGGGAACGTCAAAATGGTATAAAACCGCAGTAGCATTACCTGCAGGAGCTCATGTTGCAAACTTGCGTATCCGTTTCAGAAGTACATTGGTAGGAACTTCTGCTTCAAATCCTCAATACCGTATTGATGATATTTCGATGACATGTGGTTCTACAACTTCTTGTGGGGTACCAACAGCGTCAATCAATGTTTCTGGAGCAACTGTTGTTTGTGCAGGAGCTACAATGCCTCAGTTGACAACTACAACTGGTATTACGGAGCCTTATTACCAATGGTACAACCAGGATGGAGCAATTTCAGGAGCACAGTTGGACGTTTATTCTCCGACAACTTCAGGAACTTACTACGTGATCGTAAGCAGCGAAGATGGTTGTGAAGCAACGACTCAGAAAGTATACGTTCACGTTTACCCGCAAGTTCAATACTGCCCGATTACTTTTGAAGGATGTCCTAAAACAATCGTTCAGGTATGTCCGGTTGTACAAGCACCGGATTTGATCGTTTCTCAATACATGGAAGGGAATTTGTTCAACAAATACGTAGAGATCTTTAACGGAACTTGTTCAGATGTTGATTTATCAGGATATGAATTACGCGCATACCATAACGGTGCATCAGCTACAGGAGCTCCTACTTATACAATCGCACTTTCAGGAACATTGACTGTAGGTGATGTGTTTGTAATTGCTCACCCGTCAGCAACAGCATGGAGCGGAACTCCGAATTTGACTTCTGCTAACTTGCAGTTTAACGGTGACGATGCATTGGTATTATTCAACCTTGTTTCAGGAAAAGCAGCTGATATTTTTGGTTCTGTAGGAAATGATCCGGGATCTGCCTGGAGAGATGCTGATTCTACAAGTGCAACTTACCGTTGGTCTACTGAAAACAAAACATTGGTTAGAAAATCATGCGTTTACGCTGGGATCACTGTAAATCCTGATTTGGCTGGAATCGGTGGATTCCCTACTTTGACAACAGAATGGGATACACTTTCAGTAGATGATGCAACTGGCTTGGGATCACACGCTTTCGGAGCTTCTTCTTATAGCTACAGCGTTGCTTCAGGAAATGCTGCAATCAAATCTATCGCAGATAATTGTGCAAACATTGAAATTGGAAGTGTAAACTCTGTAATCAATGTTGTCGGAACATTCTGCGGATTCAACAATTGCAATGCAACTCCGGGACAAATCGCTGTAAACGTGGCTTGTGCTGAGTCAAGAGACATGAAATCAACTTCAACTGTTGGTCAATCATCTTCATTGGAGTTATTCCCTAACCCAACAACTGGTTCTGTTGCATTGACTTTCAATACCACTTCAGACGAAGAAGTTTCTGTTGTATTGTTTGACCTTTCAGGAAAAGCTCAAATGACGATTCACAACGGGTATTTATCGAAAGGAGCACAACGTATGCAGGCTGATTTATCAAATCTTGCTGCGGGAACATACATCATCCGTATCGCTTCTGCTTCTGAAAACCAAACACTTCGTGTGGTTAAAGCAGAAAAATAAGAAGATTACCAATTAGAATAAGAAAAAGAGTCCTCAGAAATGGGGACTCTTTTAAACGTTTATTAAAGTCAACTATGAAAAAACAATTATTCATTTTAGTGTGCACTTTTATTTTTGGAGGAATCCGGGAAGCAAAAGCACAAACACCTTTCAATCCAAACAGCTATTCCGGATGGCTGACTACCCCAAGCAATTATTTTGCTACTCTTCCTGCCGGATCGGGAGTTACGTTTACACAACCTTCCAGAGGACAAGGAAATCAGTTCTCAACAGCCACAGACGGAATCAATTCCGGTCAATGGCAAAATGTTTCTTCTTCCGATGCGATTGCAGCCAATCGCTATTTTACGTTCTCGGCTTCTGCAAACAGCAGCACCTCGTTTCAAGTCGATAGTCTTTTGTTAATTCTGGGCAGATCAGGCACTGGTCCTGATTCCTGCATCCTTCAATATAAATCTCCTGCTACAGGATATAATTTCGTACCGGTAACATCAACCGTTCACACCATTCTGAATCCTACAACCAATCCCACAACGTCGCTTTTAATTGTTCCTGCAACGTCAATCCTTGTTTCCTCTTCAGACAGTGTTGTTTTTCGTTTGGTAGCCTGGCATGCAAGCAGCTCATTAGGAAAAATGCGCATAATGAACAATACGCAGATCTTCGGCAAAACGATGGTGGCAATTCCTCCGTCCATTTCAGCTCCTTCGTTGCAAACCGGCAACGGCCTGTGTGTTTCTTCCCTGATCGGAGACAGTGTTCAGGTAACGTTTAACTCAATCGGAACATTTAACACCGGAAACACCTACTCGCTCGAATTATCCGATGCTTCCGGTTCTTTTTCAACTCCGGTAACAATCGGATCTGTTTCCAGTCAGTTAAATAACGGCACGATTCACGGTTTTGTTCCGGCCGGAACAGCGAACGCTTCTTATCGTTTGCGCATAAAATCAAGTAATCCTGCAATCAATGGTTTGGATACAACCAATCTGTTTGTGAATGCAGGAATCGAATTGACAGCTTTGGTTCTTCAGCCAACTTGCCCGGATAGCACAGGAAAAATTAACCTGGCGATTACCGGTGGTTCCGGAGTCCTGCAATACGATTGGTCAAATGGAGAAACAACAGCTTCACTGGATTCTTTAGCTGCCGGAACGTATACTGTGACCATAACAGATATTGCAGGTTGTTCGAAAGATTCTTCTTTCCAGATCTTGTCAATCCCCGCTTTTAATGTGACCCAAACGATTGAAAATGTCTCTTGCCATTCAGCAAATGATGGTCAGATAAGCGTCTTGGTAACAGGAGCAACAGCTCCTTATGCAATTTCCTGGACCGGAAACGGGATTAATATTACAGGTTCAACTGCAACGAATCTTCTTGCAGGAAACTATAACCTGACGATTACAGATGGAAATAATTGTGTGTATACCAATGTCTATTCGGTTACAGAACCAACTCCGGTAAACATGTCAGCAGTGATCACACACGCAACCTGTGCAAGTTGTATCGGAAATATTGCCGTGACGGTGAGCGGAGGAAATGCTCCGTATTCATTTGAATGGGGAAATAATTCGACAGCAAATCAAATCGTGGGAACTCCGGGAACCTATTGTCTGGAAGTTACGGATGGAAATGATTGTATGACCGACAGCTGCTTTGTGATCTCTTCTACTGCCGGAATCAACGAGTTGAGTCAATCTTCGGCAGAGGTATTCCCCAATCCGGCATCAGATATGTTCCAGGTTGTTTTCTCTGCAAAGCTGAATGGTCTTTCAAAAGAAATCCGGGTTACGGACCTTTTTGGAAAAGTAGTTTACGAAAACTCAATCTCCGGAGAAACACAACAAATCTCCGTTCCGGTAAAAACCTGGGCAAACGGAACCTATTCTTACCAGATCCTGAACGAAAACGGAACTTCTGAATCCGGAAGAATCGTTGTCGTTCAATAAGATTAAAAAACTGCTCATTTCTATGTGTTCTATGTAGCTATTGTGGTTTTATTATTTAACCACATAGAGATATTAGGACACATAGTTTTTTATGTTGTTTGGTGAATTTCCGGAATGTGTTGTTTTACTTTTTAGTGCTTCTCAGTACAATCTCTGTAATTTCAGGATAAATCCCTACTCTGCCCGGGAAGCCTAAATAACCGAATCCGCGGTTTACATACAAGAACTGTTTTCCTACGTGATACAATCCCGCCCATTTCTTATAACGCAGGGAAACCGGGCTCCATTTAATTCCGAAGCGTTCAATTCCAAACTGCATTCCGTGTGTGTGGCCGGAAAGTGTCAGATCAATATCCGTACTTCCTGTCACTTGTTCGTCAAAATGACTCGGATCATGTGAAAGCAATAGTTTGAATGAGTTTTCAGGTACTTTTTCCAATGTTTTTTCCAATTCACCACTTTGTCTGAACGGAGCTTTCCCCCAATTCTCTACTCCCAAAAGCCAGAACCCGGGTTTAAGTTCGATTGCCTCATTCAACAAAGGTGTAAATCCAATTTCCTTGTGAATCGAAATCAGTTTAGACAAATTGGAATTCTTGGTTTCTTCTTTTTCCCACGGAACGTAATCTCCGTAATCGTGATTCCCCAAAATACTGTATTTACCCATTTTAGCCTGGATTTTCGAGAAAACGGGTTCCCAACCGAACATTTCTTCAGCAATGTTGTTCACCAAATCTCCGGTAAAGAAAACAAAGTCGGCCTCCAGCTGATTGATTTGCTGAATGGCTTTTTCCACTTTGTCGTATTTATTGAAAAAGCTTCCCACATGAATATCACTGATCTGAACAATTTTCAACCCGTCCGAATCTTCCGGAAGGTTATCAAAAGGAAGCTCAATTCGATGCGTTTTCCAATTCCATCTTCCCCAGATAATTCCTGAAAGAATGGAAATAAACAGCGCCAGCGCAATTCCGTAACCTAAATACTTGAAGAAGACGATATTTGTGATCAGGTAAACAATCCCGAAGAGAAAAAAAACAAGAGCAGGAACTCCGGTAGCGATCATAACCCCAAATGCATTAAATCCTTTCCGGTAGTCAGCAGTTCGTCTGTTGCGGAAAAGCCGCATCATGATGATCATACTTCCGAAAAACAGAGCTATCTGAAGAATTCCAAGTACAATTAAAAAAGGGTTCTGGTATTCAAAAAGGGTGTATGAAAGTGTTGCCTGGGCAAGAAGAATCAGTAAGAGGATCAGTCCGAACATAACGTTAATTTATCGACTTGTAAAAGTATAGACTATAAGGATTTAGAAAAATAACCGGAAGCCAATCTTCGTTAAAATAGGCGAAATAATCAATCAACAACGATATGTTAAAAATTAAAGCAACCCTGCTAGCTACTTTTTTGCTATTTTGGTGAAAAATAAATTGCTATGAGTCGAAATTTGTACATTGTCCCGCATGATTTAACGGAGGTGGGAAACACTGCATTGGACTATGCGCTTTTCTTGGGACAACACGTCAGGACAGACATTATGTTACTGCATTTAGTAGATAATCAAGCAAAAATCGCCACTATCGAAGCCCGACTTTGGGACATCATCAAATCAAAATCTATTCCTGAAAGTGTTGAAATGTTCGTCCTGGTAACAGTCGGGGATATTTTTACGGATATTAATAAAATTGCCACACGTGAACATGCCCAATTGATTCTGATGGGAACTCACGGAGCAAAAGGATTCCAAAAACTGACCGGTAGTTTTGCTATGAAAGTCATTACCAGTTGTGATGTTCCTTTCATCATCGTTCAGAAAGAAACCAAACACCGGGAAATTAAAAACATCGTCGTTCCGATTGATCTTACAAAAGAAAGTTTACAGATCGTCAGCTCTGCCGGAGATTTGGCACGTATTTTCGACGCAACGGTTCATGTCATCGGCGAAAAACACACAGATGAAGGACTTTCCCAGCAAACAAAGAACCGTGTGTTGCTGATCCGGAACAAATACGATGAGAAGGGCGCAAAATGTGAAGTAAACCTGCTTCCTTCAAGTGGCGGCTATTCCAAAAAAGTAATGGCATACGTGAAAGAAAAGAATATTGAGTTGATTGCAATTGCGTATCACTCAGAAAGCTTGCTTCCTCAATTCGATAATTTCGCGCAATCGTTGATTACCAACGAATTGAAACTTCCTTGTATGATCATTGCCGCAAAACAATCCGGTAATTTGTATTTCTAACCAGATTTATTTTACTCTTACCATTGCTAAGCGTTCTTTAGCAGGTTTTCCCTCAAGTGTTCCTGAAATGAAGGCAATCACGGAATCCCCTTTCTGTTCGTAATGAATGGCTGTTGGGAAATCGTGTTTCGGATTTTCAAACAATAGCGTGTTCTCCGTTTGCTTTGTCATCGTAAAAACGACTGGCTTATCGTTGTTCTCTCCGGGAATAGAAATAACGCACTGAAGCGTTTTGCCTGTTTCTTCCAGGACCGAATGCTCTTTAAATACGGTATCTGAACCAACTACGATAAATGTTTCTGCGGTGTATATGTCTCCATCTTTCACCCAGGTTTCTGATAAGCTGTTCTGATCCGAGTTGTTTTCCCAACGCCCCAATAACCACGCTGCCTTTTCAAGTCTGCTTTTCTCTTCTTTCTTTACAGGAGCTGTTTTTTCGCTGCCTCCGCAAGAATAAACAATCACTAAAGTCATTAACAGACTTGCAATAATGGGTTGTTTCATCACTGAATATTTAGATTTAAAGATGTAAATAAATATGACACCATGGCAGGAAATAACGTTTGTCGCTCAAAATACTTTTCAGCTCCTGAGGTAATTTGCGATCCGTAATTCGTAATTCGCAATTCTTTTGGCTACCTTTGTCCTGTGGAATTAGGAGTTTATAACGAATTGCGCCTCGACCGGTTTACAAGTCCGGGGGCTTATCTGGAAGATGAAGAAGGGAACGACGTATTGTTGCCTACAAAATATGTAGATCCGTCTTTTCAGATAGATGATTTAGTCAAAGTATTCCTGTACAAGGATTCGGAAGGAAGAATTATTGCGACAACGCTGACTCCGAAAATTCTGGTGAATCAGTTTGCATTCCTGAAAATCGTTGAAGTGAACCAATACGGTGCCTTTGCTGAATGGGGCGTTGAAAAACATTTGCTGATTCCTTTCCGCGAACAACCAAAACCCCTGGAAGAAGGAAAGCATTATTTCATTTACATGTACATTGATGAAGCAACTCAGCGTTTGGTTGGGACTTCCCGCATCGGAATGTATATTGAACCGGTAAACGATGAAATCCAGGTAAACGATGAAGTAGACCTGATGGTTTGGGAATTCACCGATTTAGGAATGAAAGTCCTTGTAAACAATAAGTTCCAGGGGCTTGTTTTCAAAAATGAATTGCATCGCAGGGTGCGCATGGGTGAAAACCTGAAAGGATATGTAAAAACTGTCAGACACGACGGCAAACTGGACATTGTTCTGGAAAGACCGGGATACGACAAAATTGATACGCATGCCCGGAAATTATTGGCCATGCTGCACGATAATGATGGCTTCCTGGATTTAACGGATAAATCAGATCCGGAAGAAATTCAATACCGCACAGGTTGGTCCAAAAAAGTATTCAAACAAGTGATCGGAAACCTGTACAAACAACGGTTGATCAGTCTCCATGATAATGGAATCACGTTGATTGAAAATTGACTTCTTCCCATGTCATGTCGAGTAATTTTCATAATGAAATGGAAGAAAATGTATCGGGACAGACATGGAATTTAAGCATTGTCCTTCTCGATACTTCAGTTGCACTGACACTCGAAGTGACACTACTTAAATAGAAAACAATTCCTTAAACTTAATCGCTTGCCGTCGGGAGATTTCGATCTTCTCACCTTCCCGGACCTCTTCTCCGGTTGCGGTTTTGATAATGACAGGTTTCAATTCCACCTGAAGACCTCCGTTGAACCAGTTTTCTACTTTGTGAATCCAGTTCAGGTTGATAATGTATTTGCGGTTTGCACGGAAGAAGTGTTGCGGCTCCAATCGTTCTTCCAAACTATTCAGAGATCTCAGAATCAAAGGTCTGCTCTTTTCAAAATAGACTTTCACATAATTTCCGTCACTTTCAAAAATGCGCACCTTGTCTAAGGAAACGTAAAAACACTTTTCACCATCCTTAATGAAAATGGAATCGGAAATCGTTAATGGACGCGAAGAACGATCAATTTTCGGAGCTTTTGCCGTTGATTGAAAATCCGCTTCGGAATTGTTCAATAACTTTTTAACCGTTTCATCCAATCGTGCCGGATCAACCGGTTTCAGAACGTAATCCAACGCATTTACCTCAAATGCTTTCAGTGCAAAATCATCGAAAGCAGTAACGAATACAACCTGTGGAATCTCATCCAGTTTTTTCAGCATGTCGAATCCGGTCATTCCCGGCATCTGAATATCCAGGAAGATCAAATCGGGTTTCAAAGCCTTGATTTTCTCAATTCCTTCTTCCGGATTTTTGGCTTCGTCAATGATTTCAATTTCGT
>NZ_JASLCN010000470.1 GCF_030151805.1 Fluviicola sp. | reverse complement strand
CAAATTGTATACTTATGAGATTTCTCCAATTTTCACTTTATGTTATCCTCCTTGCTTCCGTAGCTTTAGTCAGCTCGTGTAAAGACGATATTGATTTTGCCGGAGATCATGTCGAAACTCCCGTATTGTTTGGGTTGTTAGATAAAAGTGATTCGTTGCATTATGTGAAACTTACACGTACTTTCGGTGGTTCGAATAACTCCATTGATGTGGCTTTGATTGAGGATTCCAGTTACTTTCAAAGTGCTGAAATCGTTATTGAAGAATGGGCTTCTCTTCCTCCGAATAATGTATATACGAAGGTAAGATCCTGGATTTTACGCGATACCGTATTGACCAATAAGGTTCCGGGAGCTTTCTACAGCCCGAATCAAAAAGTATATTATTTCCAGACACAGGCATTCTCTACGTTGAATCCACCGGTGTTGGGTGATCAAAATCCAACTGTGGCGCTGAAAGATGATGCAACTTACAAATTGATTGCAACAATCAACGGCGGGCAGATCGTTGTAAACAGTGAAACAAAACTTGTTAACACAGTAGGAGTTACTTCTCCAAGTCCTAATGGATCATACTCATTCGTTAAAACGGTTAACGGAGTGAAACAATACAATGCTTCATCTGTAAAAGCAACCAATGGAAATGCAAAAGTAGTTGATGCCCGTATTCAATTTTTCTTTGATGAGTATTTCAATGGTTCTCCTGTTCGAAAATCTTTCATCTGGAAAATTGGTGAATTGAATGGCGACCAACTTACGGGAAGTTCTTCCAGTTTTTCTGCAAACGGTGAAACTTTTTATGAATTGGTGAAACAAAATTGTACCAATGATGCAACGATTACGAAACGGAAAATGACATCCATGCGTTTGATCATAACAGGTGGATCCGAAGATTTAAGTAAATATATCCTGGTAAATCAGCCAAGTTCTTCTTTGGCACAAAACAAACCGACCTTCACGAATCTGAAAAGAACAGACGGTGGTCCGGTAATCGGACTTTTCAGTTCACGTATGACTGCGAAACAGGATAAACTATCCTCTTCCGTTATACGAGTCGTTGATTATTTGTCTATGAAAGAACTTTGTTCAGGACCGATTACAGGTTTGTTGTTATTCTGCAGCGATAATCAAACAGATATAAACAATGGTGAGTCCTGGGCTTGCCAGTAAAAATAAGGATATTAAGAAATCCCGTTTATCATACAAGATGAGCGGGATTTTTTTTGCGTTCTTCACTTTGGTATTCTTTTGTGGATAAGTGTACGCTTATCCACAACCTACCCGGGTAAATAGTAATCCTATCTTTCAAATTTATAGATTTGGTAAAAAGCCCTTTTTTATTTTTAGTTCACTAAATTTGTTCCATGAGCGAACGCATTACCCTTTTCGTTGATGTTATTTTACCCCTTCCATTAAGTCAGGAATTCACCTACCGGGTTCCTTTCGAGATGAATGATCTCATTCAGGAACATTTACGCGTAATTGTTCCTTTCGGAAAAGGAAAACTCTATACCGCGATCATTACAAAAATCCACCGGGAAGCACCAAAGCTTTACCAGGCGAAATACATCGAACACATTCTGGATGAAAATCCTCTGATCACTAAAAGGCAATATGCTTTCTGGAAATGGATTTCGGAATACTACATGGCTCCTATCGGCGATGTCATGAATGCTGCCCTGCCTTCCAATTTCAAACTGGCCAGCGAAACAAAAATCGTTCTTCATCCGGATTTCGATCAGGATAATACGGTCCTCTCCGACCGCGAGTATTTGGTTGTGGAAGCTTTGGAAATCAAGGAAACACTTGATCTGAAGGAAATCTCCGAGATTATCGGAATAAAAACCATTCAACCTCTGATCAAAACCTTACTGGAAAAGCGCATTGTTCTCACTTTGGAAGAAGTTTCCAATAAGTTCACTCCGAAAACGGGATTGTTTGTGGTTTTGCAGGAGGAGTACAGATCGGATACTATACTGAACGAGCTTTTTGAACAACTTGCTCAAAAGAAGAGCACCCAGAAACAAGAACAGGTTTTATTGAAGATCCTTCAACTGGGCGGATTTCACGACGGCAACGTGACTCCAATTCTTCGGAAATCACTGGAAGACCAGGGTTGTTCATTGTCAGCAATCAATACTTTAGAAAAGCAAGGCGTTTTGCGAATTGAACGGTTGGAAATCTCGCGTATACAGAGTTTGGATCAAAGCAAATTCGAGTTCCCCACATTGAGTCCGGCGCAAAACAATGCGCTAACTGAAATTGAAAACGGATTTTATGAAAAAGATACCATTTTACTTCAGGGAATCACCGGTTCCGGAAAAACAGAGATTTACATTGAATTGATTCGGAAAGTACTTCAACAAGGAAAACAGGTTTTATTCCTGGTTCCTGAAATTGCGTTGACCACTCAGTTGATCCAACGTTTATCGGCCTATTTCGGAGAAAAGATCGGAGTATATCATTCCAAATTCAACTCAAATGAACGGGTAGAAATCTGGAATAAAGTATTGAGCAACGATCCCAATCAATTCCGTTTGGTAGTCGGAGCGCGCTCATCCGTGTTTTTACCGTTTCAGGATTTAGGCCTGGTGATCGTGGATGAAGAACACGAATCTTCCTACAAACAGCAGGATCCGTCTCCGCGTTACAATGCCCGCGACATGGCCATTGTTTTGGCACATTTCTTCAAGACGAAAACACTTTTAGGCTCGGCAACTCCTTCTATTGAGACTTTCCAAAACACCCGCGATCAAAAATACGGGCATGTTTTACTGACCGAACGATTTTCCCAGGTAAAATTGCCGGAAATTCTTTGTGCGGATATGAAAGAAGAGCGCAAGCAAAAAAGTACAAACGGACACTTCTCTAAATTCCTTCTGGATACTATCATCGAAACACTGAAAAACCAGGAGCAAATCATCCTGTTTCAAAACAGAAGAGGTTATACTCCTATCTGGACGTGCGAAATTTGTGGATTCAGCCCGAATTGTATCAATTGTGATACCACTTTGAATTATCACAAACATGCCAATATTCTGAAGTGTCATCATTGCAGTTATCAGACAAAACCAATCGGAACCTGCCCTGCCTGCGGAAGCAATCGCTTGAAGATGCTTGGATTCGGAACAGAAAAAATTGAAGATGATTTGTCCTTGATCTTACCCGATGTTAAAATCGGTCGAATGGATCTGGACACAACACGAAATAAAAACAGCCACCTGCAATTGATTCAGGCATTTGAAAACCGCGAGATAGATATTCTGATCGGAACACAAATGGTTGCAAAAGGTCTCGATTTCGATCACGTGGGGCTGGTTGGTATTCTGGATGCCGATTTAATGCTCAATAAAACGGATTTCAGAGCATTTGAGCGTGCCTTCCAGCTTATGACTCAGGTTGCAGGGAGATCAGGGCGCAGAAACAAGCGCGGAAAGGTTATCATTCAAACGGGGAATCCGGATCATTGGGTCATTCAAAAAGTCATGGAGCATGATTACGATTCATTTGCGATCAATGAAGTGGTGGAACGAAGAAATTATCATTACCCTCCATTTTACAAATTGATTCGTTTTACGCTGAAACATCGGGACAGGGATTTGGTGGAAGCCGGAGCATTGCATTTCAGTAAATTGCTGAAAGAGCAATTCCATGAGCGCGTTTTAGGTCCCGAATCCCCGGTTATTGCGAGGATTCAGAACTTTTATTTGAAAGAAATAATTTTAAAAATTGAGCAAGAAGCTCCTCAGAAGAAAGTAAAGGAACGCTTACATGAGCTGACGGATCAATTTTTCAGCGTTCCCCATTTCAAACCTATCCGACTGATAACAGATGTCGATCCCGCTTAACCAAGGTATGATTTAAGCATCCGGCTTCGGGATGTATGTTTCAAGCGTCGAATTGCCTTCTCTTTTATTTGTCTTACTCGTTCTCTTGTCAGATCGAACAAATCACCGATCTCTTCAAGTGTCAGAGGATGTTTTCCGTTTAATCCGTAGTAAAGCCGAACCACATCGCCTTCTCTTCCGGACAAGGATGATAGAGAGCGTTCGATTTCTTTTCTCAAAGACTCTTTTGTCAATTCATTTTCCGGACTTGGCAAAGCGTCATTCGGCAATACATCATACATACTTGATGAACTTTCGTCTCCATCCACAAGCGGTGCATCCATGGATAAATGACGAGCTGTGTTTGCCAGCGATTGACGAACATCATCCACCGAACATTCCAGGTATTCCGCCAATTCATCTGCGGAAGGAGGACGTTCATACAGTTGTTCCAATTCGCTGTAAGCTCTGTTTATTTTATTGATCGTTCCAATTTTGTTTAGCGGAAGGCGAACGATTCTTGCCTGTTCTGCCAATGCCTGTAAAATCGATTGACGAATCCACCAAACGGCATACGAAATGAATTTAAATCCGCGGGTTTCATCGAAGCGCTCAGCAGCTTTTATCAACCCAAGGTTTCCTTCATTGATTAAATCAGGAAGGGACAACCCTTGATTTTGATATTGCTTGGATACGGAAACTACGAAGCGGAGGTTTGCTTTTGTTAATCTTTCGAGGGCTTTTTTATCGCCTGCCTTGATTCTTTTTGCCAACTCTACTTCTTCATCCGCACTGATTAATTCAACACGACCAATTTCTTGTAGGTACTTATCAAGGGAAGCTGTCTCCCGATTGGTAACCTGCTTTACAATCTTTAACTGTCTCATGGTCTTTACAATTGATTTACATGAATATAACGATTATAAGATACAGATAGTTGTGTTCGTTGGAATCAAAAAATGTTAAATGAATAAACGGTTTGTTTAAACTAACAAATTGTGTGAATCAATGAAAATTTCGTTTAACCGGGTTAAAAAAGTAACTTTGCACCCGATAACACATGATTTATGCGCATTTTGATGGTTTGTTTGGGCAATATTTGCCGCTCTCCGATGGCAGACGGCTGGTTGAGACACAAAAACAAAAAGTACGGTTTGTCCCTTGAAATTGATTCTGCGGGAACAGCCAACTATCATGTCGGAGAAAAACCGGATCACCGCATGAGAAGATTATCTCTCGAATACGGTGTCTCAATCGACGAGTTGCGGGCACGTCAGTTCTCCGTTTCGGATTTCGACCATTATGACATCATTTTTGCTATGGATAAAAGCAATCAGCAAAATATCCTGCGCATGGCCCGTAATGAAGATGACAAACAAAAAGTAAAACTGTTTTTGAATGAATTACGACCGAATGAAGACCTCGAAGTTCCGGATCCTTATTACGGAACAGACGCTAATTTCCGCGAAGTGATCGAGCTTCTGGACGAGGCAACAGAATCTTTTCTAATCAATAATCAATTAATAACGAAACAATGAGCACGGGAAAATTATACCTGATTCCAAATACACTTGGAGGAGAAACTACAGAAGATATTATCCCGCAAAAGGTAGGTGAAATTGCCAGTGAATTGCGCGTATTTGCTGTGGAAGACATTAAATCTGCCCGTAGGTTATTGCGAAAAATTGACCGCTCCTTTCCAATTGATGAATCGGAGTTTTTTGTTTTGAATAAATCAACTGCAGCTTCTGAAGTTTATCACCTCATCAAAACAATGAAAGCCGGAAAAGATGTGGGGATCATCAGCGAAGCCGGTTGTGCAGGAATTGCAGATCCAGGGGCTGTATTGGTTGCTTTGGCTCATGAAAATGAAATCCATGTTTGCCCTACCGTTGGTCCGAGTTCTATTTTATTGACACTCATTGGAAGCGGATTTAACGGTCAGCAATTTTCGTTTAGCGGATATTTACCGAAAGATCAGAAAGAGCGCATCCGCAAACTGAAAGATCTGGAACAACGCGTACGCAGATCAGGAGAAACGCATTTGTTTATGGACACACCATTCAGAACCATGCACGTATTCGAAGATATGCTGAATGAACTGGCCGACGATACCTTGTTATGCGTTGCTTCCAACCTGACATTGCACAACGAACGTATTCAGACAAAAACCATTGCTGACTGGAGGGAAAATGCCTACGACATCAGTAAGCAGCCAGTGATGTTTGCGTTGGGGAAATTATAACATTTGCATTTAAACTTCTTATCTAACAAGTTTAAAAGTTGAAAGGGTTCAAAAACACAGTATTGAACTTTTGAACCCTTTCAGACGCTATTTGATCAGTGTCATGTGTCCGTTGGATGAATACTTTTTATCGTTATCGGAATCACGGAATGTGACCGTCCAGCTATAAGTTCCCTCCTGAACCGGCGCTCCGTTATACGTTCCGTCCCAACCCACTTTGGAATCATGGCTTTCAAACACAATCTCTCCCCATCGGTTGAAAATAGCCATGGTAAAACTATACGGATCAAATCCGGAAGTAAATACCGGCTGGAACGTATTGTTATGCTCATCTCCGTTCGGTGTAAAACAATTCGGAACATAATAAATCAATTCATCTAAGATCCGTACAATCACACTGCTCGTGTCCGTACATCCGAATGAATTCTTAGCAATCAGTTTTACCAGGTAATTCCCTACAACCTCGTCATAAGCATGCGTCGGTGAAAAAGCTGCAGAAGTTCCGCCGTCTCCGAAAAGCCAGGTATAACTGGTTGCATTGGTCGAAGTATTGATAAACTGAATCTCCGGATTCGTTACCGTTGCTGTGGCAGGAGAAGGTATAAACGACGCATTTGCTTCAGGATTGACACAGATCATACTTGTCTTTGTAAACGTACTCACACATCCGTTCGCATCCGTTACAGATAAAGCAATATTGAAACATCCTCCGGAAATAAAACTTGTTGAAACCGTTGGAAGTGATGTTGCTGTTTGCCCGTTACCAAAATTCCAAAGCGCACTTACGGATCCGGGCGTTGAATTGGTAAAAGTAACTTGTAAAGGAGCACAACCGGATAGATTGTCTGCTGAAAAAGCAACTACCGGAGCCGGGTTTACAACAATGGAGGTAGTTGACGGTCCCGAACAAGACCCCGGAATATCATAGGTAATAACATGTGAACCGATTCCTGCAACTGTTGGATCAAATGATCCGTTTGTGGCATTCACGATTCCGGTTCCTGACCAGTTTCCTCCAGGACTTGCTGCAGTAAGAGAAACGATCGTTCCGTTTTCACAAAAAGGCCCCGCAGCATTGATCGCTGTTGAGTTTCCGGGATTCAATGTTACATTCGTTGTTGCGGATGCAGAACAGGAATTCGCTGTCAGAGTTACGGTATATGTTCCAAAATCTGCGCCCGTAATAGACGCAATACTCGGGTTTTGAATCGTAGAATTAAATCCGTTCGGTCCTGTCCATACAAAACTTCCTGTTCCCGTAGCAGTTAAATTCAAGGTTTGTCCTACACATAAAGGTCCGTTGTTGGATGCCGAAACAACTGGTAATGGTGTTACCGTAACCGTTGTTGCTGTGGATGTTGTTGAACAAGCTCCTAGTGAAGCTGTAACCGTATATGATCCGCCACTTGTAACAGTAATAGCCTGAGTTGTTGCTCCGTTCGACCAGGTATTTCCAGTTGCAGCAGAAGATGTCAAAATAACCGAACTACCCGCACAAAATGTAGTCGGGCCACCAGCTGTGATTGTTGGTACGGGAGGAAGTGGATTCACCGTAACCGTTGTTGTTGCGGATGTCGCCGAACACGTTCCGTTCGAGACAGTAACGCTAAAAGTTCCGCTTGCGCTAACAATGATCGTTTGAGTGGTTGCTCCGTTTGACCAGGTATTTCCGGTTGCGGAAGAAGAAGTCAAAGTAACTGATCCTCCGGTGCAAAATGTTGTAGGTCCACCCGCTGTAATTGTTGGAGTTGGCGGAAGCGGATTCACCGTAACCGTTGTTGCTACTGATGAGGATGAACAAGGACCATTTGAAACAGTAACCGTATAATTTCCTCCGGCTGTAACTGTAATAGATTGGGTGGTTGCTCCGTTCGACCAGGTATTTCCGGTTGCGGAGGAAGAGGTCAAAACAACCGAACCGCCTGTACAAAATGTTGTCGGACCGCCGGCTGTGATTGTTGGAGTTGCAGGAAGCGGATTCACCGTAACCGTTGTTGCAGTGGATATCGCTGAGCAAGATCCGTTCGAAACCGTAACCGAATAAGTTCCACCGGCTGTAACCGTGATTGATTGCGTGGTTACTCCATTAGACCAGGTATTTCCGGTTGCAGAGGAAGAGGTCAAAGTAACCGATCCTCCGGCACAAAATGTGGTGGGACCACCAGCTGTAATTGTTGGGGTCACCGGAAGCGGATTCACTGTAACAGTTGTTGCCACAGATGTTGCCGAACAAGGA
>NZ_JASLCN010000461.1 GCF_030151805.1 Fluviicola sp. | reverse complement strand
TCGTAATTCGTAATTCGTAATTCGTAATTCGTAATTCGTAATTCGTAATTCGTAATTCGTAATTATTATAAATGTTTCGCTCCCGTAATCTTCAGTTCATTCAAATCAACCTGCATTTCAGCTTTTCGGATCTCCTCGTCACTGAAGTGTTTTTCTTTCCGGAGTTTGAACAATTCTTTCCGTTGCAGTGCATATATTTCCATGAGTACATGTTGATACTTTTTAACTTCAACCAACTGCATTTCACTGCATTCAACAGAATTCAGCTGCATGCGGGTGTTTTCCAACCGAAGCTTGATGTTTTCCTTGTAAAAAGCCAATAGTTCGTTATCTTCCAATTCCTCAGAATGTCTTTTGTGTGCGTGGTCAAGGGCAATGTTATCCAGGCGCAATTGAATTCCGGCTTGTTGTTCATCTTCGCGGGCAATATTATCAATTTCTTCAATTTTAATCAGTTTAATGATAAATGGAAGCGTTAGCCCCTGAACAACCAATGTGATCAAAATAACTACAAACGTGATGAAAATAATCAGGTTGCGGTGAGGAAAAGAAGTTCCATCCGTCATCAGCATTGGAATTGAAAGTGCGGTTGCAAGCGAAACAACTCCGCGCATTCCCGCCCAACTAATGACCAAAGGACCTTTCCAACCCGGCGACGGATCTCTTCTCACCCTGGCACTTAGCCAACGCGGAACAAAAGCCGCCGGATAAACCCACAAAAAACGCAGCACAATCGTAATTAAACTAATTAAAAGCCCGTATTTAACCGCCTGCCAAACAGAATATTCTCCCAAACCTGCAATAATTTCAGGCAATTTCAAGCCGATAATGACAAAAACAAAGGCATTCATCACAAAGATCATCGTCGTCCAGACTCCCAGCATATTTAAACGCGTACTTCCTGTTTGAAAGACTTCGTGTGCCCGGTAAGACATGAACAAACCGCCGCTCACAACCGCCATAATTCCGGAGAAATGAAATTCTTCGGCAACCAGGAATAAGATGTAAGGAGTCATAACCGTTAATGCGGCGTCAATCGCAGGCGTGGTTGGTAAAAAACGGTGAATGACATAAAATACATGCACGATCGCAATTCCGACTACAATTCCCATTCCGGCCATGATAAAAAACTGACCAACTGCTTCTTGAAAGGAAAATGTTCCGGTTAAAACAGCGAGTAAAGCAAAGCGAAAAACAATCAGTGACGACGCATCATTCACCAGGCTCTCACCTTCCAGGATGGTCAAAATCCTTTTGGGAACTTTCATTCCTTTGAGAACAGTTGCCGCCGCTACAGCATCCGGTGGAGAAACAATTCCTCCCAATAAAAATCCTAATGCCAGTGTAAATCCTGGAATCACTGCACTTGAAACATAAGCGATTACCAGGGAAGTGAAAAACACCAACCCGAAAGCAAGCAGGGAAATCGGGCGTTTCCATTTCCAGAAATCATTCCAGGATGTATACCAGGCCGCTTCATACAACAAAGGCGGAAGAAAAATCATGAAAATCACTTCCGGTTCCACTTGTAACGAAGAAACTCCGGGAATCAGACTGATTCCCAAACCAGATAAAACCAAAAAGATCGGGTAAGCAATTTTGAAACGCTGTGCCAGCATGACCAGTAAAAAAACAGCGAATAAAAGTCCGAGAATAAGTAACAGTGTATGATGCATCCGAGTAATTTGTACGAAATCAAAAATACTATTTTATGCTTTAATCACTTAGTTGATCTCTTCAAAATTCACTAAAAGTCAAAAATCCATCCTCCCCGACTCAAAGTAACACATCAATCCTAAAACCCGGCTTGTCAGTTCAAAGATTTTCGCAGAATATTCGTCCTGATTTGGTCGAAAAAAGTACCTTTACATTTAAATTGTTTTTCCATGAAATTGGTCTTAAATCAGCATCAAATTGAGCAAAAAATCATGCGCCTGGCTCATGAAATTTTAGAAAACACCTACGGAATTCCGGAATTGTTTATCGGAGGGATTACCGGAAACGGTGAAACTTTTGCCCAGCAGATTTGCGAGATCATCCAGAAGAACAGTTCTCAAAAAGTAAACTATTTCAAAATTGAACTGGACAAGGATCATCCTTTGGATCAGGAAATCAGTTGTTCCATTGACCCGGATTTATTCAGCGGAAACACCATTATTTTGGTTGATGACGTCATCAACTCCGGAACGACTATGCAATACGGCGTTTTGAAGATTTTGGAAAAACCGGTTAAAAGCGTGAAAACAGTTGCCCTGGTAGACCGCATGCACCGCCGATATCCGATCAAATGTGATTTTGTAGGAATGACTCTGACAACCACTTTGGGTGAACGCGTGGAAGTTGTTCCTTCGAACGGCGCTTTGGAAGCATTCCTTGTATAGTACAATATGGTTCAAATTGTTGAAAAGGTTCAAAGTTTTGACATTTCTAATAATGACTCTCAATGTAAACTTTTGAACTTTTGAACCCTTTTAACTTTTCATCATGAAACGAATTACAGAATCCGAAAGCAATCATCAGAACTTAGATCAACTGTCTACACGTGATTTATTAATTGGAATCAACCAGGAAGATCATACTGTTCCCTTAGCTGTTGAAAAAGAAATTCCGCAAATTGAAAAATTGGTCGATGCCTGTGTTGAACGCATGAAAGACGGCGGACGCTTATTCTACATGGGCGCAGGAACCAGCGGACGTTTGGGAATTGTAGATGCCAGCGAATGCCCGCCAACATTCGGAGTTCCCCAGGGAATGGTCATCGGAATTATTGCCGGTGGAGATCAGGCGATTCGCAAAGCGGTAGAATTTGCCGAAGACGATCGTTTGCAAGGCTGGAAAGATCTGGAGACATTCAAAATCAATGAAAAAGATATTGTAGTCGGAATTGCTGCTTCAGGAACAACGCCTTATGTGCTTGGTGCATTGGAAACTGCGAAATCGAAAGGAATTCTGACCGGTGGAATTTCGTGTAATCCGCATTCACCTTTGAGCCAGCTGGCTGATATTGCCATTACGCCTGTTGTAGGTCCGGAATTTGTTACCGGAAGTACGCGCATGAAAAGTGGAACGGCTCAAAAACTCGTTTTAAACATGCTTTCCACTTCGATCATGATTCGCATGGGTCGTGTAAAAGGAAACCGCATGGTAGATATGCAATTATCCAATGAAAAACTAGTCGACCGCGGCACCCGAATGGTGATGGACGAAACCGGTTTGGACGAACAAACGGCGAACGAACTACTTTTGAAATACGGTTCTGTAAGAGCAGCTGTGGAGGCGCAAACAAAAAAATAGATTCACCGGCAATACAGAAATGATTTGTAATTTGGCCGATTCATGATTCAAGGAAAACCCATTCTTCATTCAACAGATTTAACGGTCAATCGCCCGGAACCGATTACGGAACCTATTTCGGTGTTGGAGTATTCGAAAAACATTGATCCGAAATATGCTGTAGAAGCGTTACTGGAAGGAACCTATGTTTTGGTTGCCGATCAGTTCAGCAGTGGAACTACCGTATTGGAAGCGTTAAAAAAACAACTTTCCAAAAAAACAGATCAGCAATCGTTCGCTTCGCAGCGAAACTACCGGGAAAATTTCCGCAATGCTTCGCGGTTTTTAGTCGTTGAAATTTTCAATCATCAGTTACATATTCGAAAAGCTCCGGAAATTGGCTGGCTGAAACACTTGTATCCCGAAATTCAGGAGTTTTTATTGCCGTTTACGGATGTTCAGGGCTTAAACAGTGCCTGGCAATGGTATGAAAAAGGAATCCGGATTCCGGGATTGAAACAAACCATTCATCCGTTCTACGGAACGTACTTTCCTACCCGTTTTGAGCACATTGAATTGTTTGTCAATTACCTGAAGAATTACCAGGGATCAAAAGAAAGTGCCTTCGATATCGGAATTGGAAGTGGTATTTTAAGTAAACTACTGCATCAGTTTGATTTTAAAGAAATAAATGCTTCAGATATCAACCCGAATGCGTTGATTGGAATATTGGAAGAACAAACCAAAACCGATCAAAAAATCAATTTGTATTTCGGCGATTTGTTTGCCGGCTCTGAAAAAAAATCAGACCTGATTGTTTTTAATCCGCCGTGGATTCCTCTTCCGAAAGAAGTTTCCGGAATTGACCGCGCCATTTATTACGACAAAGAATTATTCCCGCGTTTTTTCGAAGAAGCAGCAAAACATTTGAACCCGGGCGGACAGCTTGTTCTTCTGTTTTCAAACCTGGCCAGATTGATGGATCCGCAATTCATTCACCCAATCGAATGGGAGCTGAAAAAACAAAAACGCTTCACGATCCTTCAAAAAACGACGAAGGATGTCGGTGCGGCTTCTACCAAAACAAAACGCAAAGCAGTCTGGCGCGATCAGGAGTTTGTGGAATGCTGGGTTTTAAAGCTGAAAATGGAGAATTGAAAAGGAAACAGCGCTAACGCTCGTTTCTTAATTGTAGAAAACTTTACTTTCTCTCCTTTTCAATTATCCATTGTCAATTTTCAATTCTTAGTAACTTTGACTATGCAAATCAAAACAACACTCACTCAAGGTGAATTCGCCAAACTAACTGGAATTTTATTACTCAAAAGACTCCAGGTTCTTTTTCTGCTTTTAGCAGTTCTGGGACTAATCATCGGGGCGCTGATTGCCGTGTTTGTTTTCGGAAATGAATCTGCCTACATGCTGATCTTCGTAGGAATCGTATTCCTTGCCCTGTTTGCATTCAGCATTTACAATAACGCGAAACGGCATTATCAGAACAATCCGCGGATAAGACAGGAAATTACTTATGACTTTTCGGATAAAGGTATTTCCATCTCCAAAGAAGGATATGCTTCAACCGTAAAATGGAGTGAAATTATCGCCGTGAGAAAACGCGCAGGATTGATTTTGTTCTGGCAGAATAAATTAATAGCAAATGTCATCTCGGCGAAGGATCTAAATGCCGAACAACTCGATGAGATCAATCAATTTCTTCAAAAAAAGAACATTCAGTCCAAACTATAGGCTCCGGGCTTTTTTGACCACTGACTCATTTTCGCTTTTTTCTTCCATTTATTTTTTTACATTTAGGTAGGTTCTTGAATCTTTTTAATGGTTTCATCAAAGATTTGGCATAAACTACTGTTCGGAATGATTATCTCATTGGTCATTGCATTGGCAGCCGTTTCCTTGGTTGTGTACCGTGAGATTTCTCAAAACATCACTCAAAAAACAAACAGCAGGTTAGAGGTCATTCTGGATCTGAAAAAACAACAGGTTGAAACTTACTTCAAGGAATTAAGGAATCAAACCGAATTAATGAGTGCTTCGGAATCATTCGTGAATAAGTTCAGTGAATGCAAGGAAGCGTTTAACGATATTTCAGAATCTCCGAATTTTGATACGGAAACCTTTCATTATTACAAAGAACACCGGGACAGTATTTATTTCAATAAAGTAAAATCCTACTACGGAAATCACAGCTTATCACTGGATCTGGCATCTAAAGACTTAGCAAATAACAAAGAGGCTCTTATCATTCAAAATTCCCTATGGGACAAGCATTTTCCCCGGTTGCCGTGCATGAAGAACTACCGGGAGGTGAAATCAAAGCTGAAGTCGCGAACGCAACGTATTGCCTCTAAAATCGGATTTCACGACGTCATTCTCATTGATTCTAAAACCGGTTACATTGTATTCACGACAGACGAACATTCAGAAATCGGTGCAAACGTATTGGAAGGTCCTTTCAAAAACACAAGTATCCGGAAAGCATTTGATGCGGTCCACAAATCCAAAGAACTAAAAACATTTATTGTTGATTTTGAAGCTTATCCGCCTTCCAACAACGAACAAACGGCATTTATTGCCTGTCCGATGATCAAAGACAATGTCAATATCGGGATATTGGCAGCAGAAATCGGTATAGAAGAATTGGACACGATTCTCACATTTGACCGGGATTGGGAAAACCAGCATATGGGGAAAACCGGAGAGGTTTATCTGGTCGGCCCCGATATGTATATGCGCTCTCAAAGCCGCTTTTTCCTGGAAGATAAGGATAGTTTGGTCAAAGTTCTTTCGAAAACCAATCACGTTTCCTCAAAAGATATTGAACAATTGAAAGGAAGTAAATCTTCCATTAAAAGTATCCGGATCAATTCCGAATGTTCCAGGAAAGCCATTGCGGGGAAAACGGGAACTGCCAAAACACTTGATTATAGAGGGGTTCCGGTACTGGGAACTTATTCCCCATTAGAATTAAACAATGTTCACTGGGGAATTGTTTCCAAAATGGATCAAAGTGAAGCATTTTCCGAGGTTTCCGAATTGCGTTATTTCCTAATCATCACCTATATCATTGTGTTACTTGCATCTGCTTTGATTGCCTTTTTCATTGCCAGGCAAATTGCAAAACCCATTCAACAATTAAACCATCACGCAAAAGAACTGAGTACCGGAAATTTTGAAACCAATATTACGGTAAGCGGGAAAGACGAAATCGGTGAGCTCGCGACTAGTTTTCGCATCATGCAGAATACTATTTCCATGTTGATTGATGATTTGACGGAAACAAACAGAAACCTCTCTGAAAAACGCAAAGACATCGTTGACTCCATTGCTTATGCACAGCAAATTCAGGAAAACATTCTTCCTTCCAGGGATATGGTGAACAGCTATGTTCCCGATTCGTTTGTTTTCTTTCAACCGAGAGATATTGTTAGTGGCGATTTTTATTGGGCTGCAGAGCGGAATAAAGAGCTTTACCTGGGAGTTTGTGACAGCACAGGGCACGGAATTCCGGGAGCATTCATGAGTTTGTTGAATGTCTCTTTTCTGAATGAAGCTTTGATGAATGAAAAAATTGAGAAACCGGGTGATATCCTCGAAAAAGTGCGTGGTTTGTTGAAAAGTGTCTTTCAACACGAACGCCAGGACGGAATGGATGGAATTATCATCCGCTTCAATCCAAAAACCAATACACTTTCCTATGCTGCTTCAAACAACGCTCCCGTTTTGGTTCGTGACGGGAATTACAGCATCCTGGAATACGATAAAATACCGGTTGGAAATTCAACTAAAACGGAGCATTTCAACACATATTCACTGGAA
>NZ_JASLCN010000435.1 GCF_030151805.1 Fluviicola sp. | reverse complement strand
CTGGCATCTCTTCCCACCACCACTTTCAATGGATTTGAATGCGAAAGGGATTTCAGCCACGTACCGTAAGCCGCAGCAAACTGCACTGCATCAATGGGCGTTAAATTATCTCCCGGAACACCTCCGATCGTTCCCCTGATTCCTGGAATAGATTTGATTAATGTCATGGTGTAATTGAAAAGTGAAAATTGAAAATTGAAAAGTTTCTGAACCACTCAAAGGTCTCCCTTTTCAATTCTACATTTTCAATTAATAATTTCTTTTAAGTTCGATCATTCGCAACACCGTCACAGCTGCTTCCACACCTTTGTTTCCGTGCTTTCCTCCTGCTCTGTCGATGGATTGTTGTTCCGTATTGTCTGTCAGCAAACAAAAACCGATCGGTTTATTGTATTTCAGTGTTACGTCTACAATTCCCTGGGTTGTTCCCGAGCAAACGAAATCGAAATGCCTCGTTTCTCCCTGAATTACCACACCGATTGCAATGATTCCGTCGATTTTTTCGTTCTGTGCAAACCATTGAGCTCCCAAAGGCAATTCGAATGCACCGGGAACCTGTTTGATAATAATCCCGGATTCTTTCACTCCTGCGTTGATCAATGTTTCAACTGCTCCTTCCAATAATTTGGAAGTAATATGACCGTTCCATTCAGAAACAACAATGCCGATTGAAAAATCGGCACCGTTTGGAATTGTATCTTGATCGAACGCTGATAAGTTTTTTAAACTTGTAGCCACGTCTCTAATTTATTTGTTGGATACTCTGGCAATGTATTTGTCAATCGTTTTTTGTTGACCAAACATGTAGTAATCCTGATTAATTTTTTCGTATAACTCTTTCGCTTTCGCGTAGTCTTTGATTTCTTCCGCAACCTGACCAGCTTTAAACAAGTATGTCGGAGTTGTCCATTCGTTCTCGTTTACTTCAGCTGCATCTTCGTAAAAACTCAAAGCGTCTTTGTACTTCCCAAGTTCGCTGTTGCAATCTCCCTGAAGACCCAAAACCATTGCCGGTCCATAAGTATCTTTCAACGAAACATCTTCCAGCAATTTCAATGCTTTCTTGAAATCTCCTTTTGCCATGTACTGACGTGCCAATGTAAATTTAGCCACCTGGCCACCCTGGTATCCATCATTTTTCTTTACAAAAGGTTCCAATTCTGCAATTGAAGCATCCACTGAATCTTTTGCTGCCAAATTCAATCCTCTGTAATATCCTTCATTGGATTTTTGATTCTTCGGAGCATAAACAAGTTGTTTATACAGAATATATCCAAGAATTCCCACAATGAATCCAATCACTACAGCAGTGATGATTCGAAGTTTTTTATTTTGTTGAAATTGACGTTTAAGATCATTAAAACTGGTAGTACCTGCCATTTGTTCATTTATTTAAGCGTTGCAAAAATAATCTTTTTTTCGAATTAGGAATTGAAACTTATCAAAAGGTGATTGTGAAGAAGGATTTTAGTTGTTTTTTCTTTGTTCTGAAAGACAACGAATTCGATCAGTGATAGTCATTCATTACAGGATTGATTTCATTTTCCGCCTGTTTGGTTCTATTCATTGAAAAATGAATCAGCAAACGACCTTGATAAAAAAGACGTCTATTCTAAAAACTGTTTATTTTCAGAACAACCATTTTTTCGGGAACTTCTGAACGTTATATTCGACACAAAAATTCACTGGGTCACGACATATGTTTTATCGATTCTTACTCCTGCTTACCGTATTTAATCTCTCAGCACTGAATGCTTTCACACAAATCAGTTATGACCATTATACGGTCAACGACGGATTACCCAGCCAAACGGTTTATTATGCCATCCAGGATAAACAGGGTTTTCTCTGGCTTTCAACCGACGCAGGAGTCAGTCGTTTTGACGGTAAAAAATTCACCAATTTCACCACAGAAGACGGACTCGCCGAAGATGAAATACTGGCCATGTACGAGGACAACAAAGGGCGTATCTGGTTTTTTCCTTTTAGCAAGAAAATCAGTTATTATTACAACGGGAAGTTTTATTCGGAAAAAAACGACCCGATGATCAAACAATTACCCGATCAATATTTGGGCTATACCTTTTCTTTTGCCGAAGATGCTTTCGGAAATATCTACATTCCTTCCGTCAAAAGGGAACTGATCAAAGTTGATCTTCAAAACAAGATCACCCGCTACCGGATTCCCGGAGACATTTCCTGCATTTACCCGAGCATTGACCGAAAACGAATATTTTGTGTCACGTCGGCAACAGTAATAAAGCAAGGCGAAATATTTGAATTAAGCTCATCGGGAAACTTCAGAAAAATTCCGGATACGGCATTGGATAATCAATGGAAAAACAGAATCTGGTATACCAATCCGGTGAGTACCGCAATCCTTTATAGTGTAAGAAATAAACTCTACAGAATCGACGAACTCAAGCCTACGTATCTGTTATCTTTTGAGTACATTCCCGGTCGCGAACAATTCAATTGGTTTAATAAAGACCGCTATTCGAATATCTGGCGATCCGATCTGATGGGGCAAAATCTGTTGTATCGGCGAACCGGAAATACCTACCAAAAACCCGTCAATATCCTGCCCGATAAACCGGCTTTTATCTGTTTTGACAAGGAAAATAACATCTGGCTTCTCACCAAGGCAGAAGGCATCTACAAAATTCCTTATTCCAGGTTGTCCAATCAATTGGAATTCGAAATAAACACACGTTCAAAAGGAAAGCACCTGCTAAGTTCCTGTATCACGGACGACGGAATACTCTGGCTGGGATACACCAATGGCTATCTCAGTTGTTTTTCAAAAAACGAAACAAAACACTACGATCTGGGGATTTATTCTGCTCTTAACAACAGGGTATTACAGATCAAACAGGATCAGGACGGAAATATATGGATCATCACTGACCGGCTGATTCTTTTGGTTAAAAAGAAATCAACCGGTGTTTATACTGAACCTATTGAAATACGAAACAAAAACGGAGAACGTATCGGAGCAAATAAAGGGATTTACTTTGATCCGCTTGGAAACACCTTTCTTACCTGTCCTGCTTTTCCGACACTAAAGCTGAATAAACAGCTGATGGCATTTGAACGTGTGAATAAGAAATTCGGAAACCCGTTTGGAAGGGTCTTCAGCAATTACATCGATTCCAGGGGAAGAAGCTATCAAAGCTCTATTAAAGGATTCGGATTATTCCTTGACGAAAGTCATGAAGTATTTAAAAACCTGTCGGTAAACGAACCTCGGCTCAAAGTGAGAGTACAGCATTACGCCGAAAATAGCCGCGGGGCATTGTTTCTGGCAACCTATAGCGACGGGCTCATCGCTATGAAAGACAATAAGCTGATAACTACGTTTAAACGTTCTGACGGTTTGGCGGGATCAATCTGCAAACGGATTTATTGTATTCGCGATACGATTTACGTGGCTACCAACGGCGGAATTTCCATCCTGTCATTTCAGAATAACCGGTTCAGGTTACTCCTGAATGTAAAACAGGACAAGGGGTTGATCTCAAACGATGTGAATGATCTCTCATTCCGCGATCATTTTATGTATGCCGCCACAACGGAAGGGTTATCAATCCTTCACTTGCCGATCCGGAATTTAGCTTCGTCCAAACCACCCATTCTCAGCATTCAGCGGATTCGTTCCGGGAAAACAGAGCTTGATCCGGGAAAAAAGTTTGTGTTGCCTTACAACCAGGACAAAGGAATTACGATCGGGTACATTGCTCCTGTAATGGATAAACCACAACTGGTTCAGTATCGGTACAGGTTCACCGGAAACGAAAAAGAATGGCAGATAACAGCATCGAATGAACTGGAATTTTCCGGTCTTCCTTTCGGGAAATATGCCCTGGAAATCCAGGCGAAAAAATACAACAGCAACTGGGGGCAATCCAAAGTCATCCGCTTCACCATTACCCCGCCCTTTTATTACAGCAACTGGTTTTTGCTTTTATCCATATTCTTCGGAATCACACTGCTGATACTCACATTCCGGTTTATTCTGAAAAGAAGAGTCCAGCACCAACTCCTTGCAATGCGCGAACGCGAAGCAGTTGAGAAAGAACGCATGCGGATCTCGGCAGACATTCACGACGATATAGGCTCAGAAATTACAAGCATCATTATCCTGTCAAAAACACTGCGCGATCAACGTTCGGCAACATCCATCGACAGCCTGCTGGACAAACTGGAAACCTCATCACACGAAGTCATCAATAAAATGAATGAAGTCATCTGGACGCTCAATTCTTCGAACGACACACTGCACAATCTCCTGGCATATATCCGGAATTACATCTCTCAATTCTCGGAAAAGCATGACCTGAATACCTCCCTTGAAATGGAAGATTCACTTTACCGCGACACCCCCATGAGTGCAGAACAAAGGCGGAGTATTTTCCTGCTTGTAAAAGAAATCCTGCACAATGTGGTGAAACATGCACATGCCGGTCAACTGCTCATTACCATCTCAGAGTCTTCACACACACTGCTCATCAAAGTATGTGATAACGGCAAAGGATTCAACACGGATTCCGATACCCAGGGAAATGGTTTACGAAATATGTCTAAACGAATAGATACACTCAAAGGAAAACTATCCATAACAAGCGAAATTGATAAAGGCACGTGTATTCAGATAGAATTACCCATTTGAAAAAAAAACAACTATGAATGAATTGATTAACGTCTGTATTATTGAAGACCATCCGGAAATGCGGGAAGGTATGTTATTTATCCTTCATTCGGAACCGGATTTTCGCTGCACTTCCTTTTCAAATGCAGAGGGTGCTTTGGAGGCTTTTCACCGATCAAAACCAGATGTGGTGTTGATGGACATTAATCTTCCCGGAATAGACGGCATTGAATGCACCCGGAAAATCAAAGAGCTGCACCCGGAAATGCTCGTCATGATGTGCACCGTTCTGGAAGATTCGGAGAAAATATTCAATGCTCTGAAAGCCGGAGCCAACGGGTATTTACTAAAACGTTCAGCCGGTCAGATTCTGATACAATCTATCAAAGACCTGGTAAACGGAGGAGCTCCCATGAGCAGTGCCATTGCCCGTAAAGTGGTCGATTCCTTCAAAGAACCCGAAACAAAACGTGCCAATCCGGAAGAATCTTCCTTAACAAAAAGAGAGAATGAAATCCTGGATTTGGTCGCAAAAGGGTATGCTAACAAGGAAATTGCGATCAAACTTACGGTGAGCCTGCATACGATCCGCACGCATATTTATCACATCTATGAAAAACTTCATGTACGCAACCGGGTAGAAGCATTGAATAAAACAGGAAGGCATAAACTCCGGTAGCCATCCATTTTTCGGTTCAGAATTCCCGATCTGTTCAAAACAAAAAAGCCACCCAGACGGATGGCTTTAAACTTTATTCC
The DNA here is from genome assembly GCF_030151805.1 of Fluviicola sp. Classification (GTDB taxonomy): domain Bacteria; phylum Bacteroidota; class Bacteroidia; order Flavobacteriales_D; family Crocinitomicaceae; genus Fluviicola. Next base: position 4,302 of record NZ_JASLCN010000435.1, on the reverse strand, counting down.
GGTTTTATTAATCTTCAATCAGCATTTTTCTGCTGTCAACACTTTTGCCGCCAATCGTTAAGTGGTAAATATACGACCCTTTGCCCAGCCCGGTAAAATTCACGCTTCCATTACCCTTCTCCTGCAATCGGATGGATTTTACAAATTGTCCTAACGTATTATATATTTCTATTGATGCCTCTCCCGCCGAATCATTTGGAAGATAATACCTGATAACGGTCTCCCCTTTTGCAGGATTTGGAGTGTTTTGGTATAGTTTCGGTCCTTCACTTTCGATACCCGTTATCAGTTTATTTTGCTGGCTTATAAGATCCTTTAATTCCTGGATTTCCTTTTTAAGACCATCAATCTGAGCCTGAAATTCTGTTGGGTTCTCATTAGTCCGGATCGCTGAAGAAGCAGATACCATCAGATTACCGCTTGCATCAACCACCAAAATATTTCCTGTCCCGCTTGGAAGTCCTTCAAGACGGACTGTTCCCACACTGTGAAAATTAGCTGTAGGTGCAGTAGTTCGGATTCCAACATACTGGTCTTTAATTAAAACCGTCGAAACATCCGACATTCCAAACATGATTGATCGGGGAATATTATTTACCAGCTTTGCAGAAGCATGCGTTCCTGAACCAAATACGAAAGACCGGTCATCGTGGGCTTCAAGGTCTATACCAAAACCTCCGGAGTATTCACTTACCAGTCTGATTCCGGCACCGATTGCAAACTGGTTCGAGTTACCAAGATCATTCACCCAGCCCAGAGCAACAGATTTTGACGCTCCGTTGCCAACGATATTCCCCTGGCCCACAACAATGTTTGCACCTCCTGAGTTAGTGACATCATTCCCCCAGCCACCTACCAATGAGCTGTTTGAATTTATGCCGAGACGGTTGGTTGTCCCGAAAACAAGACTCCCTTTAACATTTGCAGTATTGGTATTATTAACACTCTCCACCAAAAAACTTCCGAATTCATTGAGCAGGGCTTGTCCCGGGTTGGGGGCCGCCCCATTGGTTCTCAGGTAAAATGGTGCGAAATTCGTAGTTCCTGCATAGTTTACGCTGCTGGTTATTAGATTTCCGTTCAGCATCCATGCATTTTGCGCACTCACTAAACCTATCGAAAAAATCATAGCTGCTGCCGCTGCGCTTTTTGCGTTAAATAAAATTCGTTTCATAGTAATTAAATATTATAAGGTTAAACGTGTCAGCAAATTATTAAACAACTGGTTTGTAAAAAAACACAACTGATCAACTGTAACTGAGAGATGAGTAAGTGTGATTATTGTTCAGTTAAGTGTGAAGCAGATCAGAGCATCTTCTTTAGAAAATCATTTTTTCTCCGGGCAGAAACATCGAGAACGGAATTATCCGACATAACAACCTGCCCCCCTCTTCCTTTGATATATTCTTTTATATGATTGGGATTAATCAGATATTTATGATGTATCCTTAAAAAATGATAATTGGCAAAACACTTCTCAAAATCGCTGAGTGTTTTTGAAGCAATGGTTTTTGTATGATCGGAAAAATAGATCAAGGTATAATTAGAATCGGCCTCACATCGGATAATATCATGAATATTTATCCTCTTAAAACCATTTAAAGTAGGAAGACTGATCTTCTGTGAAAGAGAAATATCTTTAGAATGCTTTTGATTGTCTTTGCCAAAATTTTCGACAGCTTTATTCACTGCTAACACAAAATCCAGGGTTTTTAAAGGTCTGATAAGCCAATTGGCAATCCCTTTTTTGATCGCCCTCACTGCAGATTGCTCAGAATTAGTAACAAAAATGATCTGTGCTGTTTTTTTCTTCAGTCTGACAAGGATATCAGAATGCTTTTCTGCAACCAATTGAATACCGACAAATAAAATATCAATAGGAATGTGATCCATTTGAAGCAATCCCTCTTCCAGGTTATTTGTTTTAAAAACAATCTGAAAATCAGGAAATTCATGTCTTAACAGTTGAGGAACGCCCTCCTCCTCGCTGTATCTGCCAATAATGCAGACTTTTAAATTTGTTTTCATAGTATCAGATTTTGAGTTCATTTCGTCATCGCCAGAAAAATCCTCAAAAGCATAGGGGGCTTTGAAGAGTTTTGTTTCAAAACTCTCGCTCTGTCAAAGGTTTTTCTGATTCAGTCGTGTGTGTTCTACTAAAATAGAAATACCTGAAGACTAAAACAATACGCTCTTTACATGCTTTTTCAATACTAAAAAAGCCTCACGCATTACCGTGAAGCCTTTTGAAAACAATTCATTCAGTTTATTTTTCCACGATCACAGTACCGGATTGAATCATGTCTGCCGCGTTTATGCGATAGATATAAACACCCGGAGCCAGTGATTTCACATCAAAATTGGTAGTCTTTTGATTCTTCAGTGTCTGTCTGGCAACTTCGTGCCCGGATACATCAACGAGAACAATCATACCGTTTTCGACAACTGAAGGCAATTCAAAATTCACCGTAGCAGAAGCCGGATTCGGGAATACTTTTACGTCCCGAAGAGCCTTAGCTTGCTCTACACCAGCTGTTCCTTCAGCCCGGTAAGCACCTGCAGGAGCTTCTTCTCCATCGTACGTGACAATAAACTCAAAACTTCCATGCATTTTAAGTCCTTGCTGCGTATTGGAGAACTGCTGAAAATACACATACTCCGTTCTCATTTCCGTACCGTCTGCTCCCGGTTTAAGTGTAAACTCCATCTCCACAGGATATTGATAATTTGCAGGAAACAGAATGCCATCCAGCCTCACTTCATTGGTACCGTTAAACGTTACCGTTTTTGCCACAGGATTGGTTTGCTGGTAAATTCCCAAAGAACCTCCGGCTACCCATAAATCATAAATATCTCCGAGATAAACAGTGATTTCAGCAAACTGGCTCAGTGTACTAACAGTAATATCCCTGTTTGAAAAACTCAAAGAAGACACCCGGGATGTACTTTCGACATTTCCGGCCAGCACAGTCAGCTTTTTACCCGGAAGATGATAAATTCTTACCACTTTCGAATTGCGCAATACGATATTATTATTGTATTCCATATTCCGGAACACGTGTTCCGTCTCCTCAAAAGACATTCCATCCGTATTTATCCCATGATGACCATCAACAATTCGTCCCTGAAAACAAATCCCCATATTGCTTGCCCCCGTATAAGCTACCGGATCCGGCGCTGTCCACGCCTGTTTAAATTCCTGCTTGGAACCGGCTGGCATTGCCGGAAGGGTAATCACCGCAATCTCTTTTCCCTGTGGCAGAGAAGTCCCCGGGTAAATATCTGTCGTCCAGTTTCCGGGCCACTTTTGTTCGGTTCCTCCCACTGTCCAGTACATTTTCACTTGCTTTCCGGCAGGCGAAGCAACACAGCCCATATTTCTCACCGTCACATACATGTGATTGTTACACATGGCACTTCCGCCTCCAAAACATGGATCCTGGTTCATATTCACACGATCATCAGGAAATACCCGGTTCCAGATATCCGGATCCCATGGTGAATGATCGAAATTCTGAGAATTGGGTTCATCATACATATCCAGGTAAGAATCCCTCATGGCAAGATCGAATGTCAGGCTGGAATTCAGCGAGAAATTTGTTTTTCGGGATGTCATCACATTGCATCCGGTGTTATCTTCCAACAGTAAGTCAAACAAAACCTTTCCTGCTCCTGATGTTCCCGTAATTTCCGGTGATAATATGTCATAGTGATTCAATGAAACAGTATTTCCCGGTAAAGCAGTCCAATAGCAGGTATAAGGAGGAACTCCTCCGGTAACATAAGCGGTTAACTTAGGACTTACAGACGCACCCGGAGTTCCCGGAGCGCACAAGGTGTTGATATCAATGTTTTTAATTTTTACCCCTTCCGATATCTTCCATATAACCGGAATCTGGGAATTAAACATGTATACACAATTATCAAGATCAATTGCAACCCGTCTGATAACCCCGATTGGAATAGATTTTGGATGTCCGCAATCATCCGGAAGCATTGCAACAGTATTCGCATTATTTCCCGCAATCGTAGAAATAGCACCTCCGAGCCCGGGTGTTACTTTTCTGACTACAAAATTATAACTGTCACCGATATACATATTTCCGAAACTGTCAAAAACAAAATCCAGTGGATTAAACAATTGGGCATCAGTTGCCCGTCCTCTGTCTCCTGAATAAGCACCTAATGCTCCCCGGGTTGCAGACGGTATTCCTGCATATTGTGCTATACCAAAACTTACAGGATCTATTTTCCGGATGGTATTCCACGGAGTTTCCGAAATGTAGATATTACCATAGGCAT
>NZ_JASLCN010000042.1 GCF_030151805.1 Fluviicola sp. | reverse complement strand
CGTCGAATGCATAGGAATACAAACGGAGCGAAACGGCTGAAAGTGTTAGCGCGTAACTCCGCAACATCCATTTTCCGTGTGTGACGTAGTTCTTTTGTCTGACGAAGTAGTACGCCAGGAAAGTTGTTCCCAGCCACAAAATACTCAGAACCACAAAACTGGTTTGTGCCGGATATCCGCCATTGGCATAAAAAGACATCACCAATGCCGCAGGACCGGAAATCAATAGGGTGGTGACCAGGTAAATAAACCCGGAAACGCGGTGGATTTTGGGATATTTCGCAAGGATTGTTTTGCTGAATTGAAACAAACCGCTTGTAATAATCAGAATGCTGGTAAAGACGTGAATGTAAAAACTGAAGCGCCAGTGTTTGATGTGGTAAATGAGCTGCTTGGTTTTTAAAAAATCAATTCCCCTGTGCATTTCCAGGTACGGAACCGAGAGCAAAAGCAGCAAATAAGAAGCGTACAGAATTCCAATGACGAAAATGAACCAGGCAGTTTTTTTCATTCGGATAATGCCTGTTTAATAGTATTGCAAATCAATACTCAAACCGTTTGGCCCCTGGAAACTCGGAACTTCATCTTTCGGTTGCAGCAATTTGAATTTCATGTTTCGTTCCTTGAACTTCGTATTCTTCGCCCATTCGATTATCAATGTTTTCTCATTCTCAAACCTCCAGGAAGCTTTGATGGTTTCCAACTGCTCGTGCTTTTGTTCGTCCGGGTAATAGGTGAAAGTTGCCAAGCCGTTTTCTTCAAACTGAATGTTTCCGTTGTCAAGTGTCGAATACGAAAACGTTTCGAGGAAATTGCTTTCGGTAAGCGGGCCGCCGTCGTAAAAGCTTTTTCCGTCCAAAGCCTCTTTCATTTCCTGTTTTTTCAGCTTAAACTTCTTGGTTTTGATGGATGAATCTTTTGCCGTCCACGTACCGGTAACACTGAAATCCTTCTTTGAAATAGTGAGTACAAAAACGCCGTCGTACGGATTATCTCCGGGTTCACTCAAAGTCAGTTCAAAAGCATCTTTTTTCTGAACGACATCGCCGTTGATATTGCGCTGCAATCCTTTGTGAATGTTGTAACCGATGGCTTTTTTATCATTCACGTATGTGAGAAATATATTGATAAACCCGTCACCGAAATCACCGGAATACAATCCGCGAAGGGTATCGAAATCATATTCGGGAAACCACTCTTCGGTTTTTACAGAATCAGCCAGTGATTTTTCAGCTGCTGCAATCTGCTTTGTTTCCGCATCCGATGAGCAGGAAGTCAGTTGGATTAAGCCGATTATACCGATACATAGTGTGCAGATCTTTTTCATGAGTGCCATAATTTCATAGTTAAAAATAGGTTTTTTCAGCAAACGCACGTCAATTAAAAAAGAATGATTCCGGATTCCTTGAATTCGCTGTTTTCTTAATCCGATATTTCGATTTAAAACCGTATTTTTGAACTTTCGAAGAAAATTTATGGAATACAACACCACGAGACCGAAGTTATTACTTCCGGAGTATGGTAGAAACGTACAAGAAATGATTTCTCATGCCATGGAAATTGCTGACCGTGAGGAGCGAAACAAAGCTTCACGTGCAATTATCGAGGTAATGGGACAATTGAATCCGCATTTACGTGATGTGGATGATTTCAAACATAAGCTATGGACGCATTTGTTCGTCATGTCTGATTTCAAACTGGATGTTGATTCTCCTTACGAAATTCCGAAACCGGAAATGCTTTCAAGTAAACCGGAACGAATGATCTATCCGAAAGGAAAAATCAAGTTCGGACATTATGGAAAATATACACAGGAAATCCTGAGAGATTCAAAGAATTTAACCGCTTCGGATGAACGGGATTATTTGAAGATCACGATGGCCAATTTCATGAAAAAACAGTATTTGGCGTATAACAACGATGCTGTTGAAAACCATGTAATTGCCAATCAATTGAGAGATCTTTCCCAGGGAGAATTGATTCTTGAAAACCCGGATGAATTGATGAATACCAACCTGATTTTGAAATCGTTTGGAATTCAGCCCAATAAGCGCCCGAAAAAGAATCAGAAAAATCAAAAGAATTTTAAAGGAAAAAATCAAAACCAAAATCGTAATAAGAATTAAGTATGTCATCGTTTGAAATTTACGGGGGAAAGAAGCTAAAAGGCGAATTGACTGTTCAAGGCGCAAAAAATGAAGCTTTACAAGTTTTATGTGCTCCTTTGCTGACTTCTGAAAAAGTGACTATTTCAAATATTCCGGATATCGTGGATGTGAACAAGTTGATCGACTTGTTGCAAACGATGGGAGTGAAGATCGAAAAAGTGGAGCGTGGAACTTATATTTTCCAGGCGAAAGAAATTGATCTGGCTTATCTGGAAACCGAAGATTTCAAAAAAAGAGCGGCATCATTAAGAGGTTCGATTATGATCGTGGGGCCCTTGTTGGCTCGCTTTGGAAAAGGATTTATTCCGAAGCCGGGTGGAGACAAAATCGGGCGAAGAAGATTGGACACGCATTTTGACGGATTTGCCCTATTGGGAGCGAAATTCAACTACGATGCGGGTGAACACTTCTATTCGATTGAAGCAAAGAAATTAAAAGGAACATACATTCATTTGGATGAAGCTTCCGTAACCGGAACTGCCAATATTTTGATGGCTGCGGTTTTAGCGGAAGGAACGACGACGTTTTACAATGCTGCCTGTGAACCTTACATTCAGCAATTGTGTAAAATGTTGAATTCCATGGGGGCGAAAATCTCCGGAATCAGTTCTAATTTATTGACCATTGAAGGAGTTAAAGAGTTGGGTGGATGTTATCACCGCATTCTTCCGGATATGATCGAAATCGGTAGTTTCATCGGTTTGGCTGCCATGACGCAGTCCGAAATTACGATCAAGGATGTAAGCTGGGAAAACTTAGGAGTTATCCCGAATACGTTCAGAAGATTGGGAATCAAACTGGAGCGAAGAGGCGATGATATTTATGTTCCTGCCCAGGAATCGTATGAAATCGACACGTTTATTGATGGTTCGATTCTGACGATTTACGACGCACCGTGGCCGGGATTCACACCGGATTTGTTGTCAATCATTTTGGTTGTGGCAACCCAGGCAAAAGGAAGTGTTCTGATCCACCAGAAAATGTTCGAATCGCGTTTGTTCTTTACGGATAAACTGATTGATATGGGAGCGCAGATCATTTTGTGTGATCCGCACAGAGCAACGGTGATCGGTTTGGGAAGACACCACCATTTACGTGGAATTCAAATGACTTCTCCGGATATCCGTGCGGGAGTTTCCTTGTTGATTGCTGCGCTTTCTGCGGAAGGAAAAAGTGTGATCCACAACATCGAACAAATTGACAGGGGATACCAGGATATTGATATCCGTTTACGCAATTTAGGAGCGGATATTCGCCGTATTAATTAATAAGATTATGAAAAATTCAATCATCATTCTTTCGACATTGTTGTTTGTTGGTGTCGCTTTATCATCATTCAAATCCGTTAAAAGTGCACCCGCTGTTGGTTCGAAAGCACCTGAAATTGCTTTGACCGGAGTAGACGGGAAAATCGTGAAATTATCTTCGTTGAAAGGGAAGATGGTTTTGATTGATTTTTGGGCTTCGTGGTGTGGACCTTGCAGAAAGGAAAATCCGAACGTGGTTGAGGCTTACAACAAGTACAAAAAAATGAAATTCAAGAATGCGAAAGGCTTTGAAGTATTTTCTGTTTCGTTGGATCGTGATGAGGCAAAGTGGAAAGAAGCCATTAAAGCTGACGGATTGATCTGGAAAAGCCACGTTTGGGATAAAGCAAACGAAGCCGGAAAAGCATATGCAGTTCAGTTTATTCCAAGCGGATTTTTGGTGGACGGTGAAGGAAAAATTGTTGCTTCCGGAGAAGCTTTGAGAGGTTTGGGATTGCATGTGGAATTGGATAAGTGTAAATAACTGAACGTTAACGGAAAACCAATTTTCACAGCGTTAAAAAGATGCACAGACATCCCGCAGTGGCGAGACAAGTTGTATCTATTAGCCCAGTGAAAGCAGGGAGTTTGGAGTTTTTTATTCAAATAATTTCCCTTTCTCAAAATCCAAAATCCGTGGTTCAGCGTAAGTGATTAAAAACGATTGAACATGAAAAATTACTTGATTATTTTCGCACTGCTTTTCGGATTTTCCGCTTGTTCACAAGAAAAAACATCCGATTCAACTTCTGTTAAAAAGAACATCAGATACAACAAGCTGACAGCCCAGGAGCAAAGTGTATTAATCGGCAAAAACACAGACCGCGCATTTACCGGAGAGTATTATCAAAAAACAGATAAGGGAATTTATATCTGCAAACAATGCAACAATCCATTGTATCGTTCGGATGATAAATTTGAGTCGCATTGTGGCTGGCCAAGCTTTGATGACGAAATAAAAGGTGCGGTGATCCGCGTTCCGGATGCGGATGGAATGCGAACAGAAATCATTTGTGCAAATTGTAAAGGACATTTGGGACATGTGTTCACGGGAGAAGGCTTTACAGATAAAGATACCCGGCATTGTGTCAATACCAGTTCCATTCAGTTCTATCCATCGAAGGATTTGGATAAACTTCCCAAAGTGATTCGATAACATTGAAACGAGTTGTCGGAATCATTGGCAGCTCGTTTCTCATAATGCCTTCAATCGCCCGGATTTGCAGGCTACAGCTGTTCAAAGAGCATTCGTTATATTTTAGTTAAATTGTTAAAAATAAAGATTTAACAGTGTTTATTGTTTAAAATTAAACAATATTTCATAATATAGCCCCCTAACAAGTAAAATGCTATTCATGAAAACACTGAAATTTTCGGCTGCAGCCTTCCTGTGTATTGGAAGCTGTTTGAGCGCTCACGCTCAGGAATTGAGAAAAACAAGTTTGCCTAAACAGGCATATTCTCAGACCAAAGAATTCCAATTTGAAAACCAACAAAAGGTAAACAGGGTTTATCACAAGCTATCTGAAGTTTATGTCATGGATTTCTCCGGAGCCAAGACAAAATCTGTTCCGACAGAAATCGAACAAACCGCTTTACAAACACTCAGCAAAGCATCGTATGTGAATTATTCCAATCAGAAGGCGATCGGAGATTTACTTTCCCTGCGTCCGGAAGCTTTAAGCGTGCAATTGCCATTCGAAGACCAGGTTTTAATATTGGATTTGGTGCAGGCTTCGCTATTCGGAGACGATTTTTCTGTTCAATCGAATAACCCGGAGAAAGTGCAGGGAGTGAAGACCGGATTGTATTATCAGGGAACTATTCGCGGTACAAATTCAATGGTCGGAGTCAGTTTCTTTGAGAATGAATTCAGCGTTTTGATTTCGCGCGATACGCCGGAAGATAAAACCATCGAATGTGGATTTGTCCGTACTGACGGCAATTCAAATGGAACGCATATTGTGTATTCAGATGATGATTTGACGTTGAATATTTCACATGCTTGTGGTGCGGAGAATTTAGATCAGTATCACCAGGCTGTTGAACAGCTTTCAAACCAGCAGGGAATATTGCAAGATATTGAAAAAGCTACTTATAAGTGTGTGACCTATTTTTGGGAAACATCCTATAACCTGTATACGTCGAAAGGAAGCTCACAAGCGGTTACGAATTATATGACTTCTTTGTTCAACAACTTCCAGTTGATGTACAATAACGAGCAGATCGGATCCAAATTGAATCAGTTATACATTTGGACGACACAAGATTCGTATGGCGATAATTTAAACACGTTTTCAGCAAACCGAAGTGGTTTCGGAGCGAACCTGGCAACTTTGTTTTCTACTACCGGCGGCGGTGGAGTTGCCTGGTTGGACCAGATTTGCGGGAGCAATGAATACTATAAGCATGGGTTCTGCGGTTCAGTCGGAGGAACAATTCCTGCAATACCAAATTACAGCTGGGCAGTGAATGTATCTACGCATGAGGTCGGACATAATCTAGGTTCTCCTCATACACATGCTTGCAGCTGGACAGGAGGAGCGATTGATGGTTGCGGCCCGGCTGCCGGTTACAGCGAAGGATGTACAGGTCCGATTCCGTCAAACGGAGGAACAATTATGAGTTATTGCCATTTGAACAGTGTGGGAATGAATTTCAGTTTGGGGTTCGGGCCTCAACCCGGAAATCTTATCAGAAGCAGAGTGAACAGCTGTATTACACTGACTTGTGATACCGATGGCGGCGGATCCTCATGTACAACCGCTTTTGAACCCAATGAAACCCAGGCAGCCGCAGCGGCAATTACCAGTGGAACAGCTATTTCAGCTGCAATAGCAACAGCCGGAGATATCGATTATTTCAAAATAACAACTTCCGTTGTAACCAACGCTGTTTTCAATCTGGTTGGACCTTCAGGTGTGGATTTCGACATGACGATTTACAATAGCGCCGGTACGCAAATCGGTTCGGGAGCCGGAGGTACTGCAACTGAGTCGGTAACACTAAACGGATTGGCAGCAGGAACTTATTCAATCAAAATCTTTGGATATAACAATGCAGCAAGTTCGACGTGTTACTCCCTGACTGCAACAGCAACTCCTGTTACCAATTGTGCAACCGCTTATGAGCCAAATAACACCAGTGCAACTGCGGCAACCATTCCTCTCGGAACAACTATTTCAGCAGCCATTTCAACAAGTACAGACCCGGATTATTACAAAGTGACGACCACTTCTGTTGGAACACACTTATTTAGTTTGGTTGGACCAGGCGGAGTGGATTATGATCTGTATGTTTATAACAGTGCGGGAACTCAAATCGGATCGGGGCTTGGAACCACAGCAACAGAAAGTGTTTCCATTACCAATTTGGCAGTCGGGACGTATACGGTTTATGTAGTGGGATATAACGGAGCAAACAGCGCAACCTGCTATACTTTGAATGTATCGAAAACATCTGCCAGCTTTATCGGTGGTCAAACTGCTGAGCTTGCTTATACGGTTTATCCGAATCCGACAAAAGATAAGTTGACCATTAGCTCGTCAGATCCAAATGAAGTAATGACCGTTCAGGTAACGGATATGAATGGAAAAGTACTTTCAACACAGCAACTATTGAGCAATTCGGTTCTTGATGTTTCAACGATCAGTACAGGGGTTTACTTTGTGAAAATCGTGTCAGAAACAGAGAAAGTGACTCAATTGAAATTTATAAAGGAATAATTGAGGTGATTTATTAAAATATGAAAAGAGGCTGTTCTTTTGGAGCAGCCTCTTTTTTGTTTAATCACGGGGTGTGTGGTGAATGTGATTTTAACATCGTTAATTATTAAATAATTAGGTATTTTTTAATTCAATGGAGTTGTGTGAATCCGGTTTTTTGGACGCTTTTATTAGTTTGTATTCAGGCATAATACTTGCGTTTTCTCTTGGTGTTAGAGCTTCCATTTGGTATATTAGGAGGACACATCTAATTTTTTAAAATGAAAAAAAAACCATTATTCCTGATTTTAGGACTTGTTTTATCGTCCTTTTCATTTGGGCAAACTGTCTCTGATGATTTTACCTGGATCCCAACTGATTCAACGAACTCTGCGACGAGTCAAGCATTCAGTTTTTGTAATAACCAAACAGTAACATATACGGTTGCTTCCGCCGGTATCCGTTTTTGGAATGTTACTTCAAACAGTCCTTCTTTGTCCGGAATGATCATGCCGGCAACGATTCTTTCTACTGTAGCGACTGTTCCGATGAGCTTTTCGTTTTCTCAAACTGTTTGCAACCTGCGGATTCATTTCACAGATCTGGATGATAATGTGGGAATTGATGCTGAGAATTTGGGTTCAATTTCTCCAGCATATACAGGCCTCACTGGAAGTTTGACAGATCCCGGATCGTCTTCCAACGCGGTCGTTTCTCCCTCAAACAACGGAGAAGGGTGGATTGAATGGGATGGACCGGTTACCGGAATATCGTTTATTTATAACCGTGCCAGAGGCTGTGGACTTATTATCGACTCGATTCAATTTGAGTGTTGTTCCGTATGTAAGTGTGATCACCGGGCTTCGGTCGTTAGTTTAGGAAACGTTTCTCAAAGCGGACTTGTATCATCTACGATCAACTTGAATAGTAATGGTATTGCTGTTCGCTCTATCAGTATTGAACTGCCAACGTATGTTTCAACTGCGGATAATAATTGTTTGAAATGTGATCTGATCAATCAGGGAAGCTACGGAACCATATTGAGTGCACAGTCTATCTCAGGCACAGCCGGAGTTCTTTATGATCCTTTGTCGTTGGGTTATTCACGTACCATCCGTTGGGATTTTCCAACTCCTACAATTGTTAACCAAAATGTTCAGCTGAACTTAAAATTTCCACCGGTTCTGGATTTGAGTTGCTGTAAAAATGAAGTTGATTACTGTTTGAACGCTGTATTCAGAAACGAAGATTGTACTTCTTGTGAATATAACATTTGCACGAAACAAGCAAGCCAACCACGCGCAGAAACACAGGGTGCTCAAACGAAATTGCATGACGGGGAAATGCTATCCGGTCAGACAGATCTTTTCAGCCTTGTTCCGAATCCTGCAAAAAGCAAAGTAGAAATTATGCTTTCTGACAAATCCTTGGTTGGCGGCCAGGTGATTTTCACGAATATGTCGGGGATGAAAGTAATGGAAGCAAAAGTAAGCAGAGCAAGAGAAACGTTTGATGTTTCAGGACTTTCTTCAGGATCTTATTTAGTTGTGATCAGTAATAACGGTAAAAGTTATACGAAAACAATGATTATACAATAAGAAACAGTTATTTGTAAA
>NZ_JASLCN010000416.1 GCF_030151805.1 Fluviicola sp. | reverse complement strand
CTTCCATCGGAACAAAAATGTTTTGCGCATCCCCGTTTTTTGCATAGAGCGAAATGGCGTTCCAATTTCCGACATAACCGCCGGTATTGAAATGCGGAATCCATTTGCTTTCCATCACCAAAGACAAATCATGTGCTAATTTCCCTTCATCGAAACGAACCGGGAATTTAAGGTGTTTTATCACTGTACTTTCGCTCATCTCAACCATTTTATCATTTGTGGAAATGCTTCCGTTCCTTCTAATTTTGCTTTTCCCGGACTGTTACACAATCCCATCCATTCCAACAAAGGAAGTCCGACATAGTTTTCTGCGTTGAATGTTGTGATCAGCCATTCGGACTGATTCTTGTATCCATTCGGGTGAAAGACCACTTCCGGTGCAATATTCAAATGCAGAAGAGCTGCATACGACCACAAAATAGCCGCAATTTCATCTCCTTCACCCGGCCAGTCCGGATCCATTTCACTGGTTCCGATTAAGTTTCGCTGTTCCGCTGAGGTTACCGCCAAATGTCCGGCTTCGTGCAGTAAATCTCCGGGATATTTCAAGCGTTTGGAATCCATGAGAATGGTGCTTTTTTCCAGCGCAAGTCCCGGCAGAAAGCAATCATCCGGCAATTCCGTTTCAACAACGGGAATTCCGATTTCTTCTAAAAAACGAATGATTTTTTCGCGCTCCATGGATGTGAATAGTATTTCAGTTCTTGAAAATAAAAAAAATCTATCAGTCGGGGTGAAAAATTTTTCACCCCGACTGATTTACTAAACAATTTACAATTTGTTTACTAAAACGATTAAGTTATTGATTACAAATTCATTAAACATGAATTTAATACTTATTTGACAGGAATTTAATCCTGAGGGAGTATCATCACCCTACCTTTGCGCCAAACTAATTTGAGATTCGCGTTATGAGCTCTATTTACACTTTTCTCAGCCTTTTATCCGGATATTTTTCCCGATCTGTCAAACAACTACTTACTCTTACTTTCCTTGGTTCCTGCGGAATTCTTTCAGCTCAGGTTACTGTAGGTTTCCAGGGAGGAGAAATTGGTGATCCATGGGGATTTACTTCTACCGGAGCGAGTGCATTATCCATTTCAGAAGCTACCCAAACACCGAATAAAGTAACAGGAGCAACTTCGCTCGTAGTGGGCGGAAATACAGCAGGCGGAAACTGCTTTGCGACCGGAAGCGGAAACGGTCCGGCAACAGCACGAACATTTACCTTCAATTCCTTAGACATCACATCCAGCAATGCTTCTACAAGGACATTGACTTTCAGCTGGGGAAACCGTTATCCCGCATGCAGCGGAACGGGATGGGACAGCGGTGAAAACCTGGTCTTCAGAGCTTATCACGACGGTATTGCACAAGCTCCTGTTACATTGGCGACAGGTAATAATAATGCCCAATTCAGCATTTTATCGAATAGTTATACCTGGTCTGTTCCGCCTTGCGTTTCGGAGTTTCACTTTATTCTAAGCATTACAACCAATCGTGCGGATGAATTACTGTTTATCGACAATGTGAAAATGACTGCACCTCAGTTAAACGGTTCTTTGGTCGTGAGTCCTGTCTCCGGAAATACTTCCGTTTGTATCGGAGCTACCGAAACGTACAGTGTAACACCGGAAGCCGGAGTTTCCTATACCTGGAGCGGATTACCAGCCGGAGCATCTTTTACAACCGGAAACGGAACGACTTCCTCTTCCAACATGACTATCAACTGGGGAACAACACCTCCGGGAACATACACATTGACCGTTACTCCTTCCAATTCCTGCGGAGGAAGCGGTACTCCTCAAACTATTTCAATCACGATTCTTCCTGCACCAACTCCGGTTACCATTTCCGGCCCTGCTTCTTTGTGCAACGGAGAAACCATTTCATTGACTTCCAGTTATACTACCGGAAATTCCTGGTCTCCAAACGGGGAAACAACTGCTTCCATTTCGGTTTCTGCTCCCGGAACGTATACCGTATCCGTAACAACTCCCTGTGGAATCATCACTGCTTCGCACACCGTAACACTCAATCCGGTTCCGAATATTCAGTCGGTAACTCCAACACCAATCAGTTGTTTCGGGACCAATGACGGATCTTTGACCATCGTTTCATCCGATCCCAATATTGAATTTTCATTGGACGGAACTACCTGGCAAGCCGGAAATACATTCAATAACCTGGCCGCCGGAACGTATACACCGCAGGTTCGTTTTGTGAACGGTTGTTCGACAACGCTTGCCCCGGTTATTTTTACAGAACCCGCTGCAGTTACGGCAAGCGCTTCCAGTAGCGGAACTTATTGCGACGGATCGCTGGTTTTCTTACACGGAACAACAACTTCAAGCGGAACTCCTACTTTCAGCTGGACCGGACCGAATAGCTTTACCTCCACCCTGCAGGACCCAACACATGTGGCACAAACCGGAACGCATACGTATCAATTGATTGTTTCCGTTAACGGATGTCAAAGTGCGCCTGTTTCAACAACAGTAACCATTTACGCTATTCCTGTAGCATTGGTATCCAATACGGGGCCCTATTGCGCAGGATCTCCAATCGTTCTAAACAGTTCTACGACTTCAACCGGAACGGTGAATTATTCGTGGACAGGACCAAATTCGTATACCTCATCTTTGCAGAATCCGGCTAACGCAACAGCTGCCGGAACGTACACACTTACAATCAGTGAAAACGGTTGTCAAAGCGCGCCGGTAAGCACTACCGTAGTTATTCATCCTTTACCGACAGCACAAGCTTCTTATGTTGCACCTTTCTGTACCGGAACAACCCTTCAACTAAACGGATCAACCACTTCGACCGGAACTGTTACTTATTCCTGGACCGGACCAAACGGGTATTCATCCACCCTTCAAAATCCTGCTGACGGAACAGCTGCCGGAACATATACATTGGTTGTTACAGAATCGGGATGTCCGGGTGCACCTTCCAGCATCAACGTTATCTCAGAAGTTCCTTCCTTGTCTGTTTCAAACGCCGGACCTTATTGTGCAGGAAACCCGATTCAACTGAACGGATCAACAACATCCGCGGGAACTGTCAACTATTCCTGGACCGGACCAAACGGGTATTCATCCACCCTTCAAAATCCTTCTGATGCAACACTTGGAGGAATTTACACTTTAGTGATCCAGGTTGGAAACTGTACGAACATTGCTTCAACGGTTGTTACCGTTAAGGCAAACCCTGTTGCGGCATTTTCTGCTTCTGCACCTTGCATGAATGACAGCGTGGTCTTTTTATCCTTCTGTTCGGCACCATCTCCGGAACTGATCACGAGCTGGCACTGGGATTTCAATGACGGTTTTACTTCTTCCGAGCAGCATCCGAAACATTTATTCAGCAGTACAGGAATTCATTCCGTGTTCTTAAAAGTGACAACAGCTTCCAACTGTATTGCAACAGCTTCCCAGGACATTGAAGTGAAAGCGGCTATCAGTGCGAATTTTCATTTTTCTCCTTCCAGCATTTCAACTCTGGATCCAACGGTTCATTTTGTAAATGCCAGTTCCAATGCTACCTCATATCTTTGGGATTTTGGATCTGAAAACACGCAATCGACAGAAAGCTCTCCGGACTTTGTTTACCCGGCTCATCCAGGTTCTTATACTGTGAAACTTGTTGCTTACAATGACGAAGGATGCAAGGACAGTATCACCAAGATTATTACTATCAAAGATGAAATGATTCATTATGTTCCCAATGCTTTCACGCCGGACGGGGATGAATTTAACCAGACATTCAAACCTGTTTTTTCCAGTGGTTTTGATCCACAGAATTATACCTTACAGATTTACAATCGCTGGGGCGAGACGATTTTCGAATCGCATGACACAAATATCGGATGGGACGGCAGTTACAGCGGTGAACTCGTGGTTGAAGGATCCTATATCTGGAACATTACCGTGAAGCAATTTCACAGCGATGCTTTTGAAACTTTTTCGGGTCATGTGACACTTATCAGATAATTGTGAATGCCGAATCGGAAGAATGATCTGGTAATAGGCAATAGTGGTGTAAAATAACTCTTTCTAATGTTAGAATTAAGTACAATCATCGCTATATCTATGCCTTATTCATGCTTTATTATAACCGTATTTATGTTTGATTATTGGAATATCAGTGTTGTCTGACCCGTCTTAAAAACAGCTATACCAATTATGGGTTAAATCCTGATTTTCAGAATCTAATTAAATGTTCATTTTTTAAAAAACTAAACCGATTAAATGTTTGATAATAAACATCTTAAATGTGATTTAATGCTTATTTGACATGCGCTTAATCCACTTCGAAAATGGCTGATCTAACTTTGTACTAAACATTAGCAATCCTGAATACCATGACTTCAATTTTAC
>NZ_JASLCN010000409.1 GCF_030151805.1 Fluviicola sp. | reverse complement strand
AATGCTTTCAATGCATCAACCCCTTTTGGTTCAACGGTTGTAGATCCGGATTTGAACAGGAGTTTATCCGACATGGAAACGTATACTTTCCCGTCGCGAATTTCCATTGTAAGCTCATCAGAGTTAAACCCAACCAATGCATCACGTAAAGTCTGATTCAGTTTTTTCGTCAGCTCGTCCTGGCGCGCAATAATAGCCTGCATTTCGCGAAGCATGCGTTCTTTTTCCTGAAGGTCTTTGTCTTTGTTCTGAAGATCTTTATTCTTGTTTTGAAGTTCCAACTCTTTTTGACTCAGCTGTGCGGACTTGTTTTGATTGATATCTTGCTCTCCGGTGAGCCTGTCGCGAAGGGTGTTGTTTTCAGCAGTAAGCTGCTCATTCACTGATTTTTGGTTTGCAAGAGAACCACACAATGAATCACGTTCTGTTACAACTGCCTGAAGTCGTTTTCCGCCTTGTTTTTTCTCAGGAATCGGATCACCGCACTTATAAATGGGTTTACAAGAGGACACTGCCAGCATTCCAACGGCCAGCGTGCTCATCAGAATAGATTTGTTGAATACTTTCATAACTCTTTGTATTATAATTGGAATTACCAAAGAAAAGAAATTCTGAACAGGGATCGGAAATTATTTATCCTTTTTTAAGGATTTTGCAGGTGTCGATCCGAGTGAAAGAACTATTTCAGGAGATTAAATTCCTGACATCTTTCGTTTTATACCGGAACAGCTGAGTTTACGCCTGAAAACTTAATAAGAGAACAAAAAGGACGGAAAGATGAATCAGAGGATCTGAAATACTAGTCTATAAAACAAGTAGAATAGTGTCGTTTAAATGAGTGCATTTGAAAAAAGTATCTTAATTTTGTACGGAACACAGTTTCCATTTTATTCTTATAACGTTAGCACATGGCAATATTATCTATTCCTGATTTGAATAAAACCATTCACAACGCAGGTGAAATCAGACAATTTATGAATGACCGCGGAATCTTCTTTGATCAGTGGGATGCACCGGTTGCTTTTCGGGATGATGCTACGCCGGAACAAATTTTGGAAGCTTATGCGAAGGATCTGAATCCGTTCATGAAAGCAGGAGGTTATCAAACGGCTGACGTAATTACCATCAATCACCTGACGGAAAATTACGAGGCGATCCGCACCAAATTTTTGGCAGAACATACGCATTCGGAAGATGAGATCCGCTTTTTTGTGGATGGAGAAGGACTTTTTTGGTTTAATCTGGAAACAGAGCCCGTTTTTAACCTGCTGTGTGAAAAAGGAGATTTGATTTCGGTTCCTGAAGGTACGAAACATTGGTTCGATGCCGGAGAAGCAAATCCTTTTGTAAAAGCAATTCGTATTTTTATTGACATGAGTGGGTGGATTCCGGAGTATACGGGGTCTGAACTGGAAAAGCGATTTGCAGATTTTAAAGTTGCAAAAAAATGAATTTAATTATTTGCGAATTAGTCATTTTGTCAATTCGCAATATTACGAATTCCCTTATAGACATTGACGAAAATGACATTAAAACAACCCCGGTATATTCTCACAGACATTGAAGGAACAACTTCTTCGATCTCTTTCGTGGCAGAAGAATTGTTTCCTTATTTCAGGAATAATATCAGCTCTTTGCTAACACTGAAGGAAAACCCGATTGTAAAAGAAGCTTTTGAACAAACCGTTCAGCTTGCGAAAACGGAAGATGGTGAAACACTTTCCACAGACCATGAAATCATTGAAAAATTGCATCAGTGGAGTGTTGAAGACCGTAAAATTACACCGTTGAAAACCTTACAGGGAGTTTTGTGGGACAAAGGATATAAAGACGGAATCCTGAAAGGACATGTTTATCCGGAAGTTGCCGCTTGTCTGAAGAAATGGAAAGATCAGGGAATCAACCTGGGGGTTTTCTCATCCGGTTCTGTTCCGGCACAAAAACTCATTTTCGGTTACAGTGTTTCCGGGGATTTGACACCTTGTTTCTCCAATTATTTCGATACCAACACCGGTGGAAAACGGGAAGCAGACACCTATGCGAAAATTGCCGATATTCTGGATGTGAATCCTGCAGAAATCCTGTTTTTAAGTGATATCGTTGAAGAATTGCAGGCAGCCGATTCCAAAGGGCTTCAAACCATTCAACTGGTTAGGGCTGGTACACAGCAAGTTTGGAGCGCCTTTGCTCACTCGTTTGAAGAGATTACGTTCGAATAAATACAGAAGAATCAATCGCGTATACAATACACGATTTTGTAGTGGAGAGTAGTTTTGATTTTCAGTAGTTTGGTTTCGCTGATCCGATAAGCGGAAGGCCAAATTTAAACTACATCACTATGAAAAGAACACTACTTTCACTGAGCATCATTTCACTTTGCTTTTTAGCGAATGCGCAACGTTCCGTTGATTTACAACTGGAAGTTACGTCACATTCGGACGGTGATTTTATCATTACCGAAGGCCCGATTGACTTTACCGGAGAGGTTTCGAATGCGGGAACTGAAACTTTAGAAGCCGCAGATTCCGTTTATTACTATATCATTGTTTATATAGATGGTTTTACTGATAGTATACCATTGTCGTTTGGTGCCGGAAGTGCTGCTATTTATACCGGAATTCCATATTTCCAGGGACAAAGTTTTACAGCTACTCATACCATTGGGTTTTCTGCCGGGTTTAATGGTGAACCGGGCGAATTATGTGTATACGGAAAACCGGTAAACAGAACAAATCCGATCTCGGATCCGGTATTAGTAAACAATAAGCAGTGTGTTTCGGTCACTTTTATTGATGAAGCCGATCTTTCTGTTGGAGAAAATAAATCAGATAAAATTCAATTATCTCCAAATCCGTCGAACACTTGTTTTTCTATTAAAAATGTGGAAGAAAATTCGGTTTTATCGATTACAGATCTGAACGGCAATGCAATCGGGTTTACACAAAATGCAGCGCATCAAATTGATTGTTCAGGCTGGAAAAACGGCATTTACCTGGTTTTTATTTCCGATTCGAAAGGAAATTTTGTGGAGCGAATGGTCGTTTCGCATTAAAACTACGTCTTAAGTTAAATGCTCACTAAATTGATCGTTATGAAAAGACTACTTACTCTTATGGCATTTGGAGTGCTGAGTTTTTCGCTCCAAGCACAAATTCCGAATAATGGATTTGAAACATTGAATGCTGATAACAATGTCAGCCAATGGTCTAAATCATTTTTAACCGTTATCTGGATCGATTCTACCGGAGAATCACACGGAGATTCCATTGTTTTTGATAGTCCGAATCATGCACTTTATCTTCCTACAACCGATGCTCATTCAGGTCAATATGCACTTGAAATGCGGAATGCATTCAATGTTACATCGAATGTAGGAATTGCAGGCGGTGCTTTTTTATCAGGAACAGATACTTACGACATTGGTTTTGTGACCTCTATTCCCGTAAGTCCTATTTTGCCTGAAACATTTAGTTTTTACTACAAGTATTTTCCACTCGCTTCCGATTCGGCACAAGCAATTGCAACGATGTATGATTCGGATGGAATTCAAATCGGGGAAGCTGTTCTGACATTGGGTGGAACCGTCAGTAATTATACTTTAGCAAGTGCATCAATTGTGTATTCGGAAGTGAGACCGGTGGAAAACATTGCGATCGCTTTCGCTACAGCTACTCCGGGTAATGAACCCACTTTTGGAACGCGTTTTATTGTTGACGATGTTTCTTTGGATGGAAGTTTGGGATTGAATGAACAGAAAAATTCGTTTTCGTTGTTTCCGAATCCTGCCAATTCGAATTTCGTGATCGACGGGTTAACGGGCAACGAATCTTTTTCACTCTTTCATGTGAGCGGAGAACAAGTGGATGTTAATTTGAATCAATCCGGAAAGATAGATTGTTCTTCCTGGCCAGGCGGAGTTTACTTTTTACATGTTTCAAACGAATCCGGAACAACTGTTAAGAAACTGATTGTTTCACATTAATTCTTGCGGTTTAAAGTTCTGAAAATGCATTCGTAGTCGGTGGATTTGTCTCAAATAGATTAATTTTGCGTCAGAAATTTGGTTTATGAGTGCATTTAGAACGATTTGGACAACGGAAGAGAAGGATGTAGAAGTGATTGATCAACGAAAACTACCACACGAATGGGTCGTTGAAAAATTGACTTCCTATAAAGATGCGGAACGGGCAATCAAAGATATGGTGGTTCGCGGGGCTCCTTTGATCGGTGCAACTGCTGCTTATGGAATTTACCTGGCTGCACGTGAAGGAGCAGATATGAACCAGGCTTTTGCTGATCTGCGAGCTTCAAGACCGACGGCTGTGAATTTGTTCTGGGCTTTGGACCGAATGAAAAAAGCATTGGAAAATGCAGATAACGTTGTTGAAACAGCATGGAAAGAAGCAGCGCAGATCGTAGAAGATGACGTTGAAACATGCCGTATGATCGGAGTTCACGGTTTGCCGTTGATTGAAGCGATTTCCAAAAAGAAAAACGGAGAAGTTGTCAATATTCTGACTCATTGCAATGCCGGAATGTTGGGCTGTATCGAGTGGGGAACAATCACATCACCGATTTACCAGGCTTTGCAAAAAGGAATCAAAGTACATGTGTGGGTGGATGAAACCCGTCCGCGTTTGCAAGGTGCGAATCTGACCTGTTACGAATTAACCCGCCACGGTGTTCCGCATACGCTGATCGTGGATAATCAGGGCGGACATTTGATGCAGCACGGAATGGTTGATCTATGTATTGTTGGAACGGACCGCACAACCCGAAACGGAGATGTGGCGAATAAAATCGGAACATACCTGAAAGCATTGGCGGCACATGATAATCAAATTCCTTTTTACGTGGCATTGCCGTCAACAACGCTGGATATGACGATTCGTGACGGATTGAAAGAAATTCCGATCGAACAGCGCAACCAGGACGAAGTGCGTTATGTGGTAGGAAAAAGCAAAGTTTCAGGCCAGTTGGATGAAGTATTGATTTGTCCCGAAACAACGGAAGCCAGTAATTACGGCTTTGACGTAACGCCGGCCCGTTTGGTTACAGCTTTAATTACCGAACGCGGAGTTTGTAAGGCAAACGAAGCAGGGTTGACAGAAT
>NZ_JASLCN010000360.1 GCF_030151805.1 Fluviicola sp. | reverse complement strand
CGATATTTTTGCCATTCTTTCTTTCTGTAATCCGGGCATGTTTGGTTCCATCAAACAATTCAAAGATCATTACGCTGTTCCGATTGATAAATTCCAGGACAGCAGACGCGCAAAAGAATTGCAGAGACGCATTCATCCTTTTCTGTTGAGAAGAACCAAAAAACAAGTTGCAACCGAACTTCCTGAAAAAACGGAAATGGTCGTTTATTGTGAAATGGATCACGAACAGCGCAGAGTGTACGACGTGTACAAAACGGAATTGAAGGAATACCTGATGAGTGAACCCGACTTCTTAGACGGACAAAGCAGTATGCACGTACTTTCCGGGTTAACCAAACTGAGACAAATTTGCAACTCTCCGGCATTGATCAATGAAAATGGCGTTTCTTATGGCGATCAGTCTGCAAAAATCCAGGAACTGATCGAACAGATCGAAGACAAAAAGAAACACCATAAAATTCTTGTTTTCTCTCAGTTCGTAGGTATGCTGAACCTCGTGGAAAAAGCATTGGAAGAACGAAATATCCGTTATTCCATTCTTACCGGGCAAACCAAAAAACGAAAAGAAGTGGTGAATGCTTTTCAGGAAAACAATGAAATCCGGGTTTTCCTGATCAGTTTGAAAGCCGGAGGAATGGGCTTGAATTTAACCCAGGCCGATTACGTTTTTCTGATTGATCCGTGGTGGAATCCGGCAGTGGAGAACCAGGCTATTGACCGCGCTTATCGCATTGGTCAGGATAAGAAAGTGGTTGCCGTTCGTTTGATTACTCCAAACACCATTGAAGAAAAAATCCTTGAATTACAAAAACGCAAGCGGGAATTGATCACGGATTTGGTGCATACGGATATCAGTACTTTGAAACAACTGAACCGAAAAGAGTTGATTGAACTTTTATAATCAATTTTAATATTTTACACTTTTTCAGTCACCAAAAAGTGGTGCAAAAGGCTTGTCTCATTCAAAGCCCTTCAGGAATGAGGCTGAGATCCTGCTTCGACAAGTCTAAATCCTTTCCTTAGAAGGAAATATCTCAAGACATGCTCCATCCATATATGTTAAATCCTGAAAAAGCAGGTTCATTCTGAGCGTTTGTTCGTATTTTTGAAGCATGAAAAAAGGATTGTTTTTACTTGCAATCGCATTAATCGCAGTTGATTTCGCTTTTGGGCAAGGATGTTCTCAATGCAAGCTTTTGGCGCAGCAGGGAAGTGAATTGAACGAGAACTCCTTCGGTTCGTCTATCAACACCGGGATTTTGTTTTTGATTGCAATTCCTTATTTGATTCTGATGTTTTTCTTCCGCAAGCAAATTGCACGTTTATTCAAACGCAAAAAAACAGCTTAACGGTAAAAATTCATTTCGTCGATGTACTTGCGAACAGGTTCTGTAAGCAGGTAACGGACATCTTTCCCCTCTTTGATCGCGTGTCTCACGAAACTGGACGACACTTTCATCACCGGAGCTTCTTCACACATAATAATATTCGGGTGATTTTTGAATCCGTTTTCCGGATGATGACCGATTTCCTGAACTTCTTCCTCTTCCTGAAGCGTTAGCACGCGCGGATATACGTAGAACTTGTAGTTTTCCAGTAAATGTTCGTGATTGTACCATTTGTGGAATGTTCTCAAATTGTCTTCTCCCATAATCAAAGAGAATTCGTAGTTCGGATACTTTTCCTTCAGGTAAGCCAAAGTAGTTGCCGTATAATTCGGTTGCGGAAGTTTAAATTCGATATCGGAAGCCTTCAGATTCACATTGTCCTGGATCGCTTCATTTACAATTGCCAGACGATGATAATCCGGCAGCAGCGAAGATTTCAATTTCAACGGATTCTGTGGTGTTACCACCATCCAAACCTGGTCAATGTCCGTGTATTCAGCCATGTAATTCGCAATGACTAAATGACCGACATGAATCGGGTTAAAAGTTCCGAAGTATAAACCGACTCTCATTGTTTGGAAATAAATGTTCGAACAAGTGTTTCCGCCTCCTTGCAGGCACGGTCCAACTCATCATTCAGGAGAATGTAATCGAAATCCGGAGCGCGATCCAATTCCATTTGAGCCTTCGCCAAACGCATGCCGATCTTTTCTTCCGATTCTGTGCTGCGGGCTCTCAAACGCTCTTCCAGAGCTCCGAAAGAAGGAGGTTGTACAAAGATCGCCAGGGCATTCTTTCCGATGATTTTCTTCAGATTCAATCCTCCGATTACGTCAACATCAAAGATTACCGTTTTTCCTGCCGACCAGATCCGATCCAATTCAGATACCAGCGTTCCGTAAAAATTATCGGTGTAAACTTCTTCCCATTCTACAAAAGCTCCTTCTCCGATTTTCTGCTTGAAGCCTTCGATTCCGAGAAAATAATAATGTTTTCCGTGCTCTTCTTCTCCGCGGGGTTCGCGGCTACACGCTGAAATGGAAAAAGCCAGTTCGGGAATCTTTCCCAACAGGTGCTGCACGATCGTTGTTTTACCGGCGCCCGAAGGAGCTGAAAAAATAATGCATTTACCGGCACTTGGGTCAAACTTCATTCTAAAGCGTATTTAAAACCTGCTCTTTGATTTTTTCTAAATGATCTTTCATTTCAACCACTAACTTTTGCATTTCCACATGGTAGGATTTGCTTCCAAGTGTGTTGATTTCACGACCGATTTCCTGTGTGATAAAACCCAGTTTCTTTCCGCAAAACGGAATATTCATGGTTTCAAGAAAATAATTCAAGTGATTTGAAAGGCGCATTTTCTCTTCCGAAACATCCATTTTTTCGATGTAGAAAATGATTTCCTGCTCCAAACGGTTCAGATCAATGGAAATATTTGTGATTTTTTCCAATCCGGTTTTCATCCGTTCACGAACTGCTTCGATACGTGCTGTTTCGTATTTAGGAACTTCGGCAAGCAATTCATCAATGCGCTTGATATTCGATTCGAAATCCTTTTTTAACTGATCACCTTCCTGCTTACGGAATTCGTTCAAATGCTGGCACGCTTCACGTACCAATCCCTGAACAAATGTTGATTCCTCATCAGAAAGCGCTTCTTTGTCATTCGAATAGATCTCCGGCATGCGAAGTACTAATGAAAGCAGGTCGCTTGTTGGTTCTCCAAGTAACTCAGCTGTTTCTTTGATATCCTTGTAGTAAGCCTTAGCCAGATCGCGGTTGATCACATAGTTCTTTGTATCACCGGAATTTTCCAAAGAAATAGATAATTCTACTTTTCCTCTGTCCAGTAATTCAGCAACTATTGAGCGATTTTCCAATTCAATCTCGCGATACAACGGAATTGCACGCATATTCAAATCTAAACTCTTACTATTTAAGGATCGGATTTCCACAACGATCTTCTTCCCCTGGAAGGATCCGCTTGCTTTTCCGTAGCCGGTCATTGATAATACCATTTGCTTCAGTTTGGGCAAAAGTACGGAAATATTGTCGAGAAGGTGTTATTTCGGGGCTTTAAGAATTTGTTAGGTTTGATTTTCGTGTTCCAATATAAGTCCCGCAATTACTCACGGGACTTATTGGAAACGATATGCAGTTAGTCCTGGGCTACTGGCACTGCAGTGCCGTTAGCACCAAGAGCTTCTTTGATTTTTGCTTCTAACTCGTCCATTAATTCCGGGTTATCGGCAATCATATTTTTAACGGAATCTCTTCCTTGTCCTAATCGGGTTTCCCCGTAGGAGAACCAGGATCCACTTTTCTTCAGGATATTCAATTCTACTCCAAGGTCGATAATTTCACCCACTTTGGAAATTCCTTCTCCATACATAACGTCAAATTCAGCTTTGCGGAACGGAGGAGCTACTTTGTTTTTCACCACTTTCACTTTTACGCGGTTACCAATGACGTCTTCTCCTTCTTTAATCTGGCTTGCTCTGCGGATATCAATACGCATGGAAGCGTAGAATTTCAACGCATTTCCTCCTGTTGTCGTTTCAGGGTTTCCAAACATTACTCCGATCTTATCACGCAACTGGTTGATGAAAATACAACAGCATTTTGCCTTGTTGATCGAACCGGTTAGTTTACGAAGTGCTTTTGACATCAAACGAGCTTGTAATCCCATTTGTGAATCGCCCATTTCTCCTTCGATTTCTGCCTTCGGAGTCAATGCTGCTACAGAGTCAATGACTAATAAGTCAACTGCTCCTGAACGAATCAAACTGTCTGCAATTTCCAATGCTTGTTCACCGTTATCAGGTTGAGAGATCAATAAGTTTTCAATATCCACACCCAATTTTTGTGCGTAAAACTGGTCAAATGCATGTTCAGCATCCACAATCGCAGCAATTCCACCTTGCTTTTGCACTTCTGCAATTGCATGAATCGCCAGGGTTGTTTTTCCGGATGATTCCGGTCCGTAAATTTCAACGATTCTTCCTTTTGGATAACCGTTTACTCCTAATGCCAGATCCAGTGTAATTGAACCGGAAGGAATTACTTCCACTTCTTCAATTGCATTGTCTCCTAATTTCATTACAGATCCTTTTCCGAAAGTCTTGTCTAACTTTTCCATTGTTAGCTGAAGTGCTTTCAATTTTTCCGGGTTGATTTCTTTAACTGCCATATCGTTTAAATTTTAATCGTTTTTGTTATCGTTTCTGCAAATGTACACCCAGTAGGTCGTAAACTACTTACGATGTTCTGATCAGTTTAAATTTAAAATCTCCTCACCGTGAATTTTCGTCTTTGGTTTCTCAATAATATGGGTAATAATCCCCTTTTCGTTCACAACAAATGTTGTCCGGTGAATGCCATCGTATTCGCGTCCCATAAACTTTTTCAAGCCCCACACTTTGAACGCATCAATCATCTTTCGTTCCGTATCCGCTATCAATGGAAAAGGTAAGCTAAACTTTTCAATAAACCGGGTATGCATTTTTTCCGTATCCATACTTACTCCTAAAAGCGAATATCCTTTTTTCAGCAACTCCTGGTACGAATCTCTCAAGCTGCAAGCCTGATTGATACAAGCGGGAGTATTGTCTTTCGGATAAAAGTAAATCACCAGTTTCTTTCCTGCAAAATCCTGATTCGTAATTTCTTTTCCATTTTGATCCGTCCCCCGGAAATCCGGCATGCGGTCACCTGTTTTTAATCCTGTCATCTAATTGTTGAGTATTTAAACGTTTATCTGACGAATATATAGTCAAAAGTACAGCTTTATTTGAAATTGACAAATTTTAGCCTGTTTTTTTGTTTAATTTTTCGTCAGAATGATTGTGCGTGTATTTGAAATTAACTTTAATATCCTGTTATTCAGGGAAATAAACACTGTGTCCGGTTTCCTGCTCCAATAAAAATTTACTGCGGATCACTTCCTGAACAGTTCGTTTTTCGATCTTGCATTCCAACCACGAGATAATATCGAGGTACAGGAACGGTCGTTTTTCATAAGGCAGTTTAGAAAGTTTTACCAGTTTTCCATGTAAAATCCGGAAGGCTCGCATCAATGAGCGGTCATCTGCAAACGGAAGCTGGCGCAGGAAATTCAGGATTTCGTGCTGCACTCCATGCAAATCTCCCATATTTCTCAAGAAACGATACACCGATTTGATCTGGTAATCCAGTAAATGATCATCTGTTCCCAATTCGAAATGTGCAATCAGGTTCAGAATCCGCGCAAAGGCCTGAATATCTTCCCGAAGGGAAACATCTTTCAGCTGAATAATGCGATTCAGATACTTGATCGCCATTTTATTGTCGCCGTTTCCGAAATAAAGACATGCAACCTTATAATACAGAATCATGATCCGGTGGTTATCCAAACGGTCTTCGTGATCCGAAATGAATTGTTCTACTTTCGGTACGATCTCCAACCCTTCGGAGAAAGTCCCGCACAAATAATAGTAATTTATTTTGGCCGTAAGCCAGTAATTGCGATGCAGGAGGGCAATATTCTCATTATCCCTGTCTCCCAGATCCGCGCTTTCCAATTTTTCTATCGACTCCAGCAGGCGCTTGTGATTTCTCAGGTTAAACAAGGCATTCTGCAGGTTGTAAAGACCTTTCAGATACATCTCGCGGTAATGATCTTTCACATGCGAGTGATCTTCAAACAATTTCACCCACAAACTGGCATATTTGAAGCACATCAGGAAGTCCTGCGTGATATAATAATACCAGACATACGCATTGTAGAGGTGCATTTTCTCCTCGAAGCTCAACTCCGAAATTTTGTATTCGGGCAGTCGTTTTGCGAAGAATTCTTTGACGAAACGGTAATCTTTCTCATCCCGCACAAAACCTACTTTCACATTTAACGCATAAAGCTGCAGCGATAAATTCGAAAATTGAATACTTCCCTGGATGTGTTTACTCAAATCCCGGCTTTCTGCTGTCAATTCATCTGCACGCGAAGAAACGCTTCGTGTAATATGCTGTGATTCTATGAATTTTTCAAAATCCAGAATTTCCAGGTGCAGCACCGTTGATTGGATCTTAATAGCATTTTGTTTGGCTTTTTCCAATAGTTTCAATGCCTGATTGTAGAATCCTTTTTCATACAAAATCAAGGCGTGATCCATAGATTCCCGGATTTCGATCGTAGGCAAATGCGGTGCATGCTGCAATCTTAAACTGGTGAGCAATTGCTTATATAAGTGCGCTTTAATATTTGAAAGCTGACTCTTTTTCATTCCACTGATCTTGGCAATTGCCAATTCATCCGAGTAATTTTCGGTTTTATCAATAAAATCAAACAGCTGCAAATACTTTATTTCCTCCTGGGAAGAAGAACTTCGATTTGCATAAAGCTTAAAACTTCGTTTTTCAGCCTTTGATAAGGAAGCAATCAAACGAACTAAACTATCTGTTGACCCTGTGGACATTGTAATTTTTACCTTAAATTATCGTTTGTAGTTTGTTGATTATCAGTGGTTTAATCAATGTCAATTAACGCTTGGTTATCGTAAATATCGAAAACATTGATTTCGAATATTTAACATCTTGTTTCATCTTTGTATTATACGAATGATTTAATCATCATTTGTCCTTAAAATGTACTCATTTGAGTAACAGGAGTAGGGGTGCTCTTGTTTTTTCGATTAATAGCAAAAAAATCCTTTGTCTTTGACAAAGGGTTTTTTGTTTACCCAAAAATACGTCGAATTGTTGAATTAAGATCTTCCGATTGGAAAGAAAATCCGGTGGATCGGATTCTCACATTGGAAACCCGGTTGCCAAATAATAGCATGATCGCCATTTTCCCGAAGAGTACCCGGATAATAAAACCGGGAACCGCAGGCAACAATCTTTTTTTCAAGACTTTGGCGATCATCCGGGTGAGTTCTTTATTCGTGGTATTTCCGGCAGACGCATGATAAACTCCTTCCAGTTTGTTGGTAATCACATGTCCGAACAGGCGTGACAAATCATCCGCAGCAATCCATGGAATGGGTTGTTCTCCCGAACCCAGAACAGCACCAAATCCTTTTTTCACAGGATCAGCCAATCTTGCCAAAGCACCACCGTGTTCGCTCAATACAACCGCAATCCGTATTTTGGATACCATGCAATATTCCTGAAACTGGTCTGCCGCTTGTTCCCACTTTCGGGTAATGTCTGAAATCAAATCATTGCCGAAAGCATCTTCTTCCTGATGCAACTTTTCCTGGTCCTCAAAACCATAAGCTACTGCTCCGGAAGCAGAAACGTACTGCTTCAAATCCGGGGAGGTTTTAAAGGTTTTAAACAAAAAGCGCGTGGTTTCGATCCGCGAATCATAGAGTTCCTGAATCCGCGATTTCGTCCATCTTTTTGCTGCCATTTCTGCACCGCAGAGGTTAATTAAAACGCTTGTGTTTTCAAGAGCCAGCGGGTCAATTGTCTTTTTGACCGGATCCCAATTCAGGAAAAAATGTTCCGGATCAGAATTCCTGCGTGTCAGAATCCAAACTTCATGGCCCAAACTTCTTAAATGTTGTGCCAACCCCGTTCCAATCAATCCGGAACCACCTGCTATCAGAATTTTTTCCATGCTGCTCTTTCAATTTGAGTCCTAATTTAGATGAAAAAAACTCCTCCGTTTGTTATAAACCTGTTACTTTTACACGTCAGGTCATTCTGAATGAAATAAAAGCTATGAAAAAGTATATTTTCCCTGTATTACTTATCGGATTAGTCTCTTGCGGTTCTGATAATTCAACTCAAAATTCCGAAAAGGAAAAAGAGAAAAAGACGATCGTCAAGCATTTCAAAAACGAAGCTGAAATGGATGAGCATTTGTTGCAATTGAAAAAAATCACGGAATCTTCCGGGCTTACAGCTAATTCTTTGCATTATGAAAAAGGAGACGGAACGATGGTCGAGGTGATCGGTCATTTGGATACGGCCAGCGTTCTTCAAATCCTGGAAGAGCAATTTTCTGACGGAAACGGAAAAACAAACGGTACGCGTTTTTACTATCTGAATGACGGAAAACCTTTCATGACGCAAGAGCTTATTGACCAGATCGACGGAACGAACGAGGCTGTTTTTATTGATCGTATTTCGTATTACGACGAGAAGGGAAAGATCATCAAAACAAAAGAGCGCACTGCTTCATTCCAGGACGATATCAACAAAAAGAGTTACAAACCGGCTCCGCTTCATCCGATCAAAATGGATCGCGCAATGGATGCCTTGAATTCGGAGAAGGAGTTTGCAACGACTTTCCAGGGATTTGTTCACCAGGATATGTTTAGTTATGTAATTCTGGGACCGGATGATCCGAACGGATTTACAACTGCTTTGAGATTGGATTATAAAGATCAGCTGATTAACATTTTATATAGCGAACCTGAAAAATATATCGGTGCAAAAGTGAAGGTGAATTTTGAAGTTCACGACGATCGCGGTTTTGAATTCCAGGTATATGCCGGCGGGAAATTTGTAGACTAAACTACAACATGAAATTAAAAAGGTACACTTCGACTTCGCTCAGTGTACCTTTTTTTATGTCTCAATCAAAAGCCAACTGAGCGAAGTCGAAGCCAGCTTTTGAATACGTTCTATTTGATTTTCCCCAATTCAGCTTTCAGATAATCAATGATCTCAATCTCGATCGGATCTCCGTGTTTCAAATCGCTCAGATATAAGGAAATCCAGTCGATCAAATGGATCAGGTAAATACTTTTTTCTACGATTGTTGCTCCTTTTGCCTGAATGATTTCTACTTTATCCGTTTTTGATTTGGTGCGTTCAACCGAGATGTCGAATCGTTTTTGATTGCGCATGGTCAGATCTCCGGTTTGGATAAACAAACACGCATAGCGGTTATCTCCTCCACCCCATCCAACAAGTTCGTTGTGGTTCATTTCAGGAATCACATGCTGCCAGCACAATTCTTTTGAGTTTTCGTTGAGCTGCTGTTTTGCACGAATCGTAATGCCTTCGTAGGAAGAACCCGCATAAACTGCAACTGTTCTTTTCTGAAGTTCTTTCGCTACACGCATCGCTTCAGACTTTATATGAATGAACTCCGAATCAATGATGTTTTTCCCGTTGGAGATTTCATTCAGGATCGTTTTTTGCGCATACCCCAATTGAAGGAAAATATTGCACAACTGAACCAATGAAAATGCCAAAGCTGTTCTTGGCGGATTTCCTCCCGGAACAATGACATATTGGTAGTTATTCGTTTTACAAAAGGTTTCCAAAGCACCTCCGGAACAAATTCCGAGGATTGTTGCTCCTTTTTGTTTTGCGTCTTCCAAAGCAAATAAGGTTTCCTCCGTGTTTCCGGAATAAGAAGAACCAATTACAAGGCTGTGCTTGTCCACAAATGCGGGCAATTCATAATCCTGAATCGACAACACCGGAACCGGACAGTAATTTTCAACCCACTGAGAAACAATCTTACCACCAATGCCTGAGCCTCCCATCCCGCAAATAACAATGTTTCGGATGTCATTATTCGGTTTGGTAAAAGTTGTTTTAGCCGCAATTTCGAGAGCTTCGCTAATGTTGGACGAAAATTCCTGAATGAGTTTTTCCATAATTCACTTTGAAGTTTGTAAATATAGTAAGGCTTTTTATAACAGAAGAAATTTTAAAAATCTTCACACGGAAATAAATTAGTGTACTTTTACCGAAAAATTGAAGATGAAGTCTAGAAAAGCATCGGAAACACTGGCTATCACGACTAAAGTTGTGTTGCCAAACGACACGAATACACTGGGAAATTTGTTTGGCGGTCAATTATTGGCCTGGATGGACGAAATTGCAAGTGTTTCTGCTCACAGACATTCAAAAAGAGTAGTCGTAACGGCAAATGTAAACAATGTGAGTTTCAACTCTCCGATCAATCATGCATCAATTGTAACTCTGGAAGCAAAAGTTTCCCGTGCTTTCAATTCTTCCATGGAGGTTTTTGTGGATGTTTTTGTAGAAGATAACATCACCGGAAAACTCAGCAAATCCAATGAGGCCATTTACACTTTTGTAGCTGTGGACCAACATGGTGGACCAATCCAGGTTCCGGAGCTGGTTCCTGAAACGGAAGAGGAAATTGAGCGTTTCGAAGGAGCTTTGAGAAGAAAGCAGCTGGCCCTGATTCTGGCGAAGAAGATGAGCCCGAAAGATGCTACTGAATTGAGAAAGTTGTTTGCTGATTAATAAATTTGTGATCCCGGACGTAATATTGCGGAATTACGTCCAGATTTTTCATTTCAAATCAACTTCCCGGTTTTTAACCATTTTCCAATGTATTCAAGCGTTTTGGCCTTATCTATTCGGGAATTTAACACTATTCGTTACCGAATGTAATTCCGCAATATTACGTCCAACGTTGATTTGTCCCTATTTCGAACATCTCAAACGTCTCAAACGAATATCAGAATAACCCGGTATTACATTAACAATCCTGTAAATCCATCGCAATCATTTCCGCATCTTGCAAATGCATGCAATTGAAATGCTTTTTAGGGCATTCCTTATACCCGATTTTCGAGCAGGGTCTGCAAGACAATCCGTTTACTTCATGAATGGAATACAATGCCGGGTTTTGCGGCGCATACGTATACATTCCGAAATCCGGAACCGTATTTCCCCAAACGCTTACAATCTGAGTTTCGAAACAACTCGCAATGTGCATCAATCCGGTATCTCCTGTCAACAATTTCCTGCAGGTTTTGGTCATAAAAGCAGATTGTCTGAGTGATAATTTTCCACACAAATCAAGTACCTGTTTGTTTTCAAG
>NZ_JASLCN010000333.1 GCF_030151805.1 Fluviicola sp. | reverse complement strand
TCCGGACCAACTTCAACCACTTTGCCATCCTTAATCGCAATGGCTTGCACGATTGCATTCTGATCGTTCATGGTATGGATTTTGGCATTGTGAATCACCAAATCCACAGACTTCCCTTTCATGCACGAAGCAGAAAGCAAAATCAGGGTGCAAAAAATCAACGGAATTCTCATCTTCTAATGTGTTTTGTGAAATATCGTAGAACTAGCCTGCGCGGTTGGCATGATCACCAGGTCATTGATGCAAACGTGTTTCGGTCTGGAGCAAACATAATAAACTGCATCTGCAATGTCTTCCGCCATCAGGGCATCATAGCCGTCATAAACCAGTTTTGCCGTGTCTTCATTCCCTTTGAAGCGAACCAGTGAAAATTCTGTTTCGGCCGCTCCGGGAGCAATATTCGTTACTTTAATATGATCGTGAACCAGGTCAATTCTCATAGCACGGGACAAAGCATCCACCGCATGTTTTGTAGCACAATACACGTTTCCTCCGGCATATACTTCTTTTCCTGCAATACTCGCAATGTTTACAATATGACCGCCTCCGTTTGCTTTCAAAATCGGCGAAACGGCCCGTGTTACATACAGCAGACCTTTTACATTGGTATCAATCATGCGGTTCCAGTCGTCCGGTTCTCCGGAATCAATCGGACCACGACCAACAGCCAATCCTGCATTGTTGATCAGAATTGCCAGGTTCAATCGCACTTCTTCTGATAATGAATCAACCGCTTTATTCACTGCTTCTTCAGAGCGTACATCAAAATTCAATAAAACAATATCGACTTGTTTTTCTTTCAACTCATTCCGAAGCTCCTCCAAACGCTCTTTTCTTCTTCCTGTCAAAACTAAATTCCAGCCATTTTCCGCAAAAATGCGCGCTGTTGCTTGTCCAAAACCCGCTGTTGCTCCCGTGATAAAAACGTATTTTTTCATAATTTAAATTTGAACGGCCTGGAACCCATTACCGCTATTAAAAACAAGGCTAAATATGCCGGCATCCGGTACCGGACAAGCGCTCCCAGAATCGGAGTTGTCCAGCCGATCAGCACCAGCAGAATAATGGCAAAGGTAAACAGGAAAAGTATGCTGTTTCGTTCTTCCGGCGTTCTTCTTCCACGGTTGTACCACAAACCAAAGATCAACAACCCGAACAAACCACACGTTTCCAGGAAATTCACGTATTTCAGCTTCCCTCCCGGATCCCACGGCGCAGGCCTGAAAGAAGCATTCACCAATGCTTCCGGAACATTTTTCATCAATTGTCCGAAATCATTCCCGATTGATGTGAGCTCAATATAACTTCCGCATGGTTCTCCTCTGAAAACCACATTCCATGGTCCATCAGCGGGTTTCACCAAGACATCTTCAAAAGGATAATTCATCCCAAAAGTAACCTCTTTCGCTACAAGCGGTTTCTTCACCTGGATTTTCCGGTCAGGTAAGAACTCCAGTTCGGAATACTGATCCGTACCGAAATAATAAAAACAGGAATCGGCATACGCATGAACACCACCTCTTCCTACATTCACAAAATCAAATTGCATGCGGGTCAAACGATGAGTGACTGTTTTTCTGAAATCCGGAGAAATCCATAAAACGAGCAAGGCCGCCGCCAAAGCTGTTACCGGAGCAAGTAAAACCCGTTTCTTAAAGACAAACTTTCCGAGCAGGAATACCGGCAAACTCAGTAACAAACATCCGAGTACGTAAGGTTTAAATCCAAGCATCAGGGCAAAGCCGAGAACGATTCGCCACAACCTGCTTTTCCAGGAAAGATTTCCCAGTAATGCATTCAGAATAAAGGCCAGCCCGGTAATCATCAAAGGTTCTTTCAAAACAGAACTCGTCCAGAAGCTCAAAGTCGGAAAAAGAAATAACGCATACCAGAACAAACGCTTATCGTAAAAGATCCGTTCCTTGAAAGCCATGAAAATTTCCCGTAATCCCACAAAAGAGAAGAACGAAAAAAACAGCACGTGGATGTATACATTTCCCCGAGAAATAAACACGATCAGGCTGTTTACCCGAAGTACATTTCGCGAATCATTCATCAAATCCAGATCACCCGCCGACCAGTGATTCGTGTGTGCTAAATACTGCTGAACATCCAACTCCGAATTGAGACCAAAAAGAAATTTGAGGTAATCCCCGATCGACTGATACGCAACCCCGTTCAACGTAACGCTGTCATCCATGTATTCCTCCCAATCGACCGTAATTTCACCGATCCCGTAGATTTTGGTGTGAATCACCATAAACAGGATCCCAAACAACAGCTTTATTCCCCAGCCAATCAATAAATTCGCGCGCGACAAGCCGTCTGTTTTGAATTTCCAGACAAACCAGGTTAAAACAATCAGGACCAGTGTGAATACCATGCGGGCTCTAAGTTAATTCATAATTGCGAATGCCGAATTATGAATGAGAATTTTTCAGTTAAGGTTCCACCCGCTTTCGCTCTAAAATCTGATTCGTCTTTCCCATTTTACATTTTCAATTCTCAATTAGGTAACTGTGGAAAAAAACGGGAAAGTTCAACCTGCTATGAACGGTGAAATGATTACTTTTGCATCAAAGTTATAACAAAATGAGTACTTCCATTAAGCAAGAAGCTACACTTGAGCAAGCAGTTGAACTAGGCTTGCGTGCTGATGAATTTGAAATGATCAAAGGAATTTTGGGACGCACACCAAATTTCACTGAAACTGCTGTTTATTCCGTGATGTGGTCTGAGCACTGTTCTTACAAAAACTCCATTTATTGGTTAAAACAATTACCAAAAGACGGACCTCACATGTTGGTGAAGGCAGGAGAAGAAAATGCAGGTTTGGTTGACTTGGGAGGTGGAATCGGATGTGTTTTCAAAATCGAATCACACAATCACCCTTCCGCTTTGGAGCCGTATCAAGGTGCTGCAACAGGAGTTGGAGGAATCAACCGTGATATTTTCACGATGGGAGCGCGCCCGGTTGCTCAGTTAAACTCATTGCGTTTCGGAGATATCGAAGAAGCGCGTACCAAATGGTTGGTAAAAGGTGTCGTAAAAGGAATCGGTGATTATGGGAACGCGTTCGGAATTCCGATCGTGGGCGGAGAAGTGTTCTTCGATAAATCATACAACCAGAACCCGTTGGTAAATGCGTTCTCAGCAGGTATCATCGACACGAAAAAAGTGATCTCAGCAAAAGCAAAAGGACCAGGAAACCCGGTTTACATTGTAGGTTCATCTACCGGTAAAGACGGAATCGCGGGAGCCGCATTTGCATCGAAAGATATTACAGAAGAATCTGCACAGGATTTGCCATCCGTTCAGGTTGGTGATCCGTTCATGGAAAAATTGCTTTTGGAAGCAACCATGGAATTGTCCAACACAGACGCAATTGTCGGAATGCAGGACATGGGAGCTGCCGGAATCACGTGTTCTACATGTGAAATGAGCGCAGGTGGCGGTGTCGGAATGGAAATCCATTTAGACCGCGTACCAACCCGCCAGGAAAATATGCTGCCATACGAAATTCTGCTTTCTGAATCCCAGGAGCGGATGTTGGTGGTTATCCAAAAAGGAAAAGAAGATGTTGTAAAACGCATTTTCGACAAGTGGGATTTACATGCAGAAGAAATCGGAACAGTAACCGATGACGGACGCGTTCGCTATTACATGCACGGTGAGTTGGTTGGAGATGTTCCTGCCGAATCATTGGTACTTGGAGGTGGTGCACCACAATATCAGCGCGAATATTCCGAGCCTGCATATTACCAGGAATACAAGAAATTTACTATCGACTCCGTTGAACAACCTGAAAACCTGAAAGAAATCGGGTTCTTCTTGTTGGGGCAGCCGAATATCGCTTCCAAGCGTTGGATCTACGAACAATACGATTCAATGGTAGGAACAAAAACCATGTCTACCAACCGCCCTACGGATGCCGGGATCGTCAACCTGAAAGGTACAGAGAAAGCATTGGCAATGACCGTAGATTGTAATTCACGTTACGTGAATGCAGATCCGGAAATCGGAACGGCAATCGCGGTATCTGAAGCAGCAAGAAACATCGTTGTTTCAGGAGGAATTCCAAGCGCGATTACAAACTGTCTGAACTTTGGAAACCCGTACAATCCGGAATCCTACTGGCAGTTCGTCGGAGCAATCAAAGGAATGTCTAAAGCTTGTTTGAAATTCGAAACTCCGGTAACGGGTGGGAACGTTTCGTTCTACAACCAAAGCAATATCGGCGGAAAAGAAATTCCTGTTTTCCCAACTCCAACCATCGGAATGATCGGTTTGGTGGAAGACAAATCAAAAATCATGTCTTTGGATTTCAAACAAAAAGGAGATTTGATCTTCATTTTGGGAGATAACGTAAACGACATTTCCTCTTCCGAATACCTGGCAAAATACCACAAAATTGAAGCTTCACCGGCTCCTCATTTCGATTTGGAAAAGGAATACACCTTACAGGAGTCAATCAAAGGATTGATCGGAATGGAATTGATCAATGCTGCTCACGACTGTTCTGACGGAGGTTTGTTCGTTACATTGGTTGAAATGTCAATGCCTCGCGGACTTGGTTTCGATATCGTAACCGATTCGGAAGTACGTGAAGATGCTTTCTTGTTCGGAGAAGCTCAAAGCCGTGTCGTAGTAACTGTTTCAGAAGAAACGGAAGAAGATTTTATCGAATACATGATGAACAGCGGTGTAACTTACACTTTGCTTGGTCACGTAACAAAAGGTAAAATGATGGTTGACGACGAGCATTTCGGATTTATCTCCGAAGCAAAAGCGATTTACGACAATGCTTTAGGTAAACTAATTGAAAATTAAATAATTCTGTCCTCCCCCTTTATCCCCCTCCAAAGGGGGAGACAGATTCAAGTTTTCCTCCCTTGAGGGAGAATCAAGGAGGGTGGCAAAATCCACACAAATGGAATTAATCCTCAAACATTTTCCGGATCTAACAGATTTACAGCGTTCTCAATTGGAGCAGTTGAAAGGTTTGTATGAACATTGGAATGCACAGATCAATGTGATTTCCAGGAAGGACATGGATGAGTTTTATGAACGACACGTTCTCCATTCATTAGGAATTGCGAAAGTGATGACCTTTGTACCGGGTTCAACTGTTCTCGACATCGGAACGGGCGGAGGTTTCCCCGGAATTCCACTGGCAATCTTATTTCCGGAAGTTCAGTTCCACCTGGTAGATTCCATCGGGAAGAAAATCAAAGTGGTAAAAGAAGTTGCTGAAGCTTTGGGCTTGAAAAATGTTCGCGCAACACATGCCCGGGCAGAAGAGATCAAAGAACAATTCGACTTCATCGTAAGTCGTGCAGTAACTGCAATGCCTGCATTTCTTCCGTGGACAAAAGGAAAGTTTCTTTCAGAAAATAAAAACCCGCTTCCGAATGGAATTTTGTACCTCAAAGGCGGCGATCTGAAAGAAGAATTAGCACCTGTCAAACAACCATCTACCATCTACTCGCTTCAAACCATTTTCCCGGGAGAATTTTTCGAGACAAAAGCAGTCGTTCACGTAACAATGCGGTCATAATTTGATCACAAAAAACGGTAACAAACTCATTCACAACGCAAAACACTCAGTCAGAATCAAGAAATATTCAGTGAAACCTACTCAATAGTCGATAGAAGTAGCTATTTATACATTTACATAAGTTGTTAGTTTCTTAACCTTGTGTTATTTTGTATACTTGCCTGAAACGCTACTGATTATGAAGTCTTTATCTCTACTACTCACTTTGTCTTTGGGCATATCCTGCGCGGTTTTTGCTCAGACAAGCTACTCCACAATTGCTTCCAACAGGATTATTCAAAAACATCATCTCCCCCAACGCATTGCAAAAATTGCTCAAATTGATCCAACGCGTTTACAGGTACTTTGGAATTATTTTACAGCGAGTTATACCTTTTCCAACAATGAAACAGGTATTTCAGTTCAGGAACTCCTGAATATTCATCATTTCGATGTTTCAGAATACGAATCTCTCAGACAAACCGATTCAGAAGTTCAATTTGTTTTCAGAGGAAGTATTCAGATCACCCTGAAATCAGGCAACGAATTAAACAACCTGCTTCAGGGTTATGAACTGAACGCTTTGATAAGCGAATTACCGGCAAGACCTTTTCCGCAATGGACCAGTTCCAATTTCACGGAATCAGACTTTCAGAGCTATAAGGAACAGGTGTGGGATTGGGCGAAAGATTATCCGGAAGCCTACCTTCAACTTACCTCAAATACAAATCGCCTGCACATTCGTTTTGATGAATGGAAAAACCTTCCGGATCCCAGACGAGCTGTCATCCTGGAGGAAATGGAATATTTAATCACTGATTAAACTGTTGTATATGAGAATCTCTTGCTTACTATTACTCGTTTCAATCATTATTTCGGAATCAACCAACAGTTGGGGACAATGTTCCGGAGGAAGTTCCTTCAGCTCAACTGCTGCTCCCACCGGAACTGCTCCGATAACGATCAGCTCCTGTAACTGGTCCGGAGACTTTAACACCATTACCGGAATCGTTGCTGGAAAATCCTATACCTTAACAGCCTCGCCCGCTGCCTGTATTACTATTCACACCGGTTCATCCAGCGGACCTGTGGTTGTTTTCGGAACGTCATCGGTCACATTTACAGCAGCCACATCCGGAAATTACTACATGGTGATCAATCCGAATTGTACCGGCTGCGGAACCGGAACAACCTGTATCACAACGACCATTACCTGTAACTCCTGCGGAAGCGGACCTTGCGGAAGCGTCTCAAATATTCCGGGATGCGGACAAGCTTATAACCTTACGACAACAGGA
Source organism: Fluviicola sp. (assembly GCF_030151805.1). Taxonomy (GTDB): domain Bacteria; phylum Bacteroidota; class Bacteroidia; order Flavobacteriales_D; family Crocinitomicaceae; genus Fluviicola. Next base: position 9,850 of record NZ_JASLCN010000333.1, on the reverse strand, counting down.
GCGTCTTCTTTTGTTTCCAGTTTATGTGCGACGGCTACACCTGGTTTGGAACAAATTTATAGTTACACAGCAACTACAACAGGAAGTTATTCTTTTAACGTTACATCTGTTACCGGAGGTGCTTACGCCATCGGGTGGATGAGCAATGCCGGAGGCTGTTCTGCAACCGGATGGAACTGCGCCGGGGTTGCCACAACTGCAGGCTCTGTAGGATCCGTTTCCCTTACAGCAGGTGCAACTTATTATTTCATTATGGACGCTACTTCTACGGCCGCATCCGGAATTACTTTTTCACTGACCTGCCCTGCAGGAGGACCTACAGTTGCGGGAGATTGTAACGTTGCGGCAAATGTTTGTTCCAATGCTTCCTTCTCCATTGACCCGAACGGTTTTGGAGCAATCAATGAAATTTGCGACGCCGGAACCTGTACCGCAAACCCCAGCACCAATGTGATGGGCACCAACCCGGGTTGTTTACTATCAGAGGAATTGAACAGCACCTGGATGATTGTAAATGTATTAACCGGAGGAAGTCTCACATTCCAATTGGGAACACCCAACTCAGGTACTTTCAATTGTTTGGATTGGTCCATGTGGGCTTACTCCCCAACTACCTGCGCCAGTATTCTGGCAGGTACGCAAGCTCCGATTCGCTGCAACTACAACGGATCATGCGAAGAATTTACCGGTTTGGCAAGCACCATGCCGGCAGGAGCCACTTCCATGACCAATTGGGAAGCACCACTGAACCCCGGATCTTATACCCGATACCTGATCTGCTTATCCAATTTCTCATCGGCAATTACAACCGTTCCGTTATCATTTGGCGGAACAGCAGTTGTAAGCTGCTCTCCGCTTGGTTCAGAAACCATCAGTCTGACAGGTCAGAATGAATCCGGCTACAATAAATTGGAATGGGTGAGCTCAAGCGAATTCAACGTCGACAAGTACATCATTGAACGAAGTGAAGACGGAAGTTCTTATCTCGAAATAGGCTCTGTAGAAGCACAGGGATTGAGTTTGGAATCGTTAAGCTATCAATTTGAGGATTTGCAACCGATTGTCAATAAAATGGGATATTACCGCGTAAAACTGGTTCATAAGAACGGAAATGCAACTACGTCAAACACCCTGGCTATCGAACAGCAATTCATCAATGATTTGGAAATGGTAAAAGCATATCCGAATCCGGCTACAAACAATCTGAATATTCTTCTGACTGCAAAAACTGAAGGAACCTATCAATTGGTGCTTGCCAATCCGAACGGACAACGCGTATTTAACAGCATTCAACCAATTCAAAAAGGAATAACTTCCACTTCAATTGATGTGAGCAGTTTTCAAAACGGATTCTACTTTCTGAGCATTTCTCAGAACGGAAAAAATATTTCAACGCATAAGATTATCATCGAATGATTCCTGTTGATCAGACCAATTCAAAAGACCATTTTTCAATGGTCTTTTTTTATTTCTTCAATCGTATATGAAAAGATAGGCGATAACTTACCTGAAATAAAGCTGTGAAATACTTTGCTTCCCAATAGAAATCGAGATTGCGTCTCAAAGATTATCAAGAGTAATTTGTTCATTCACCTGAGAGAAACAAAATTAGAAAGCGGGAAAATTCTGCTCTGTTTCATTTGTGAAAAACACGCATAGACATATATCTATTAACCCAGCCACAGCAAGGGTTTTGCTCTAAGTAAACTCCGCTCTTTGCGCTAAACAAACAATGATCATGTTGCTCTTTCTTATGATTTAAACGCGGAGAAGAAAATGCAGGAACCCTGGTCTGAAAAAGACCTGATATAAGACACAAAGGACTTTTGTTACCATCCCCTAAATTCGCACGCAAGACAATTTTTCAAAATTCCTGTTTCGACCTCATTCCGGACAAACTATTCCGTAAAAACTTCTAACTTGGAGCAAAATTTAAGAACATGCAAACTCCAGGCACAACACCTGACGAATGGATCAATAACGTTCCGGAAGAACGTAAGGAAGCGCTAAACAAGCTTCGGAAAACCATTCTGGATAATCTCCCCGAAGGTTTCCGGGAATGCATCAATTACGGGATGATCGGCTACGTGGTTCCTCACTCATTATATCCTCCGGGTTATCATTGTGACCCCAAGCTTCCTCTCCCGTTCCTGAGCTTTGCCTCCCAGAAGAATTTCATCGCGTTTTACCACATGGGATTGTATGCAAATCCGGAATTGCTGAATTGGTTCGTTTCAGAATACCAGCAAGTGAGTAAAACCAAACTGGACATGGGAAAAAGCTGCGTGCGATTTAAAAAACCGGATCAGATTCCATTCGACCTGATCGGAAAACTGGTTTCAAAAGTGAAGCCGGAAGAATGGATTGCCCTGTATGAAAAGAACCTTAAATTGAAATAAACTATGAGCGAAATTCTGGATAACATGAGCTTTTTTGCTCACAAAAACATAGACTTAAAAAACCTGAATTACCCTTTAAAATTGACATTCAAAATCGGGACACTGGCCAGTGATTTTGTGATTGAAGACTCCAGTTCGTCTACCCTGGCTTACGTCCGTCAGAAACTATTCAAGTTCATTGATGAAATTCAGGTTTTTACAGATACGAGCAAACAAAACCTGGAATTCACTATCAAAGCCAATAAATGGATTGATTTTTCTGCCACTTACACCTTCACGGATAAAAACGGAATTGAAAAAGGAAGAGTTGCCCGAAAAGGCTGGGCTTCCATCTGGAAAGCACGTTACGATGTCTATGACCAGAATCACCAACTGGCATTTCATATCATGGAGGAAAATGCCTGGACAAAAGTAATGGATGGTTTGTTCAGTGACATTCCGGTCCTGGGCGTATTTACCGGTTATGTTTTCAATCCGAAATACATTGTGGGAAGACCCGATGGAACCAAAGTGATGCGCCTGAAAAAAGATCCTTCCTTTTTCGGGAGAAAATTCACCGTTGAGAAAATCGGCGAAACGCATAATCCAAGTGAAGACGAATGCATTGTGCTTTCGTTGATGATGATGATTTTACTGGAAAGAAGAAGAGGATAAAATAAGATCAGTCGGAGCGAAAATTATTCGCCCCGACGGGTTTATTCACTAACTGATTAAAGCTTATTCTCCACAATCTCATCTACGATAAAAGGATCTAACAGCGTGGAAGTATCTCCCAAATTAGAGACATCACCTTCTGCTATTTTCCGTAGAATTCTCCGCATGATTTTCCCTGAGCGTGTTTTCGGCAAACCGGAAACAAACTGAATCTTTTCAGGAACTGCAATTTTTCCAATCTCAGCCACAACCGATTCAACGATTTCTCCTCGTGTAAAATCCCTGTTTTCTTCCGAAATTTCGTGCTCACAAACAATGAACGCATAGATCGACTGACCTTTCACCGGATGCGGATAACCCACAACCGCAGATTCGATCACCAGTTTATTCGTATTGATTGCATTCTCAATTTCTGCCGTTCCGAAGCGATGTCCGGAAACATTGATTACATCATCAATTCGCCCGATAATGCGGTACATTCCGTCCTCATCGCGCTTTGCTCCGTCTCCGGTAAAGTAATACCCGTCGTAATGCGAGAAATAATTGATCCGGCAACGTTCGTGATCACCATACGTTGTTCGTAAGATCGACGGCCACGGGAATTTGATACACAAATAACCCTCTTCGTTTGCGCCTTCAATTTCTTTTCCTTCCTGGTTCAGCAACACCGGCTGAATTCCCGGTAAAGGATATCCTGCAAAAGTTGGTTTCTGAGGTGAAATATTCCCGATTCCGGAAATCATAATTCCTCCCGTTTCCGTCTGCCACCAGTTATCAACTACCGGGCAGCGGCCTTTTCCAACATGCAGGTAATACCATTTCCACGCTTCTTCATTGATCGGTTCTCCTACCGTTCCAATTACTTTCAACGAATCCAGACTATAGGAAAGCACATGATCTTCTCCGTAAGCCATCAACGAACGAATGGCCGTTGGAGCTGTCAAAAACTGGTTCACTCCGTATTTATCAACCACCTGCCAGAAACGTCCCGGATCCGGATAAGTCGGAATTCCTTCAAACATCACCGTCGTTGCTCCGCTCAGCAGCGGGCCATAAACAATGTATGAATGCCCGGTAATCCAGCCAACATCAGCTGTACACCAGAACACGTCACTTTCCTGGTATTGATATACATTTTGAAAAGAATAGGCTGTGTAAACCATGTATCCTCCGCAGGTATGAACAACGCCTTTCGGTTTTCCGGTAGAACCGGATGTATACAAAATGAATAACGGATCTTCCGAATCCATCGGTTCCGGAGCACATTTTTTCTCTTGTCCGGCAATGGCATCCGCCCACCGGATATCGCGTCCTTCTTTCATTGGAGGCAGCCAGCCCAAACAATCATATACGATTACCTTCTCTACGCAGGTTTCGCCTTCCAGAGCTTCATCTACTACGCGTTTCAATGGAATTTGCTTTGCCCCGCGATGTAATCCGTCAGCTGTAATAACCAATTTCGCCTGCGCATCATCAATCCTGTCCGATAACGCATTTGCAGAAAAACCTGCAAAAACAACCGAATGAATTGCCCCGATTCTGGCACAAGCCATTACCGCAATAGCCAATTCAGGAATCATCGGCATGTAAATACACACGCGATCTCCCTTTTTTACTCCCTGCGCTTTCAATGCATTTGCAAACACACAAACCTGTTCATACAACTCGCGATACGTATAGCGCACAAAGCGTTGTTTCGGATCATTCGGCTCCCAGATTAACGCCAGTTTATTTCCGCGCTTTTCCAGGTGGCGATCCAGCATGTTTTCCGTGATATTGAGTTGAGCTCCTTTAAACCACTTCACATCCGGTTCGGTAAAGTTCCATTCCAGAACTTTATCCCACTTTTTCATCCATTGAAATTCATTTGCAATTTCCTCCCAAAACCCTTCCGGATTTGAAACACTCAACGCATATTTTTCATGATACTCTTCCAGGGTTTTAATTTGCATCTTATTCATCGGTTCCGTTTTATTCGAATTTTTTAGTACTGGCAAGTTACTAAATAAGACACAAAAAAACCTGACATTTCTGCCAGGGTTGCTTTTTTTTATTCGTCAATTTTATATTTCTTAAAGAAGGAATCCCAATCCCAAAGGAAATTGATCATGACCTGGTCCATCCGTTTCAAAAAGAGCGGATTTGGCGACTGAAGGCGTCTGAAATATTCATCCTGAAAATCATTCAGATTGTATTTTTGGAAAACAGCTTTAGACATGGCGTAAATCATATTCTTGGAAGGATGATTGACACGCTGCATAAATTTCTGATATTCCCTCACTTTTGCTTCAGCATCTAGTGCAGAAACTCCCATCAAAGAACCCAACTGCTCAAAAATGATCCGCTCAATCCGGTTTGCCTGAACGGTTTCAAAGGTCGTTTCCAAAGTGGAAATATTAGCCACTACTACGATCATTGTAAACTCACCGTTACGGTCAACAGGAATTGAAGGCGAAGAAACGAAAGCTAAATCTTCATTGATTAGATCCACAACCTCAACGAAGCCATTGTCAACAATCTCGAAGATTCCATTCAGGAAAACATTCGCTAATTGATTATCCGACAATCTCTTTTTTAATAGTGTCCCCAGCATAGGCCTGCATTATTCGTTCTTACAAATTTAGGTGGTGAGCTCTTGTTATTTTTAGGTCATGTTATTTAAATGTTAACTAAGTTATTAACATTCTCTGTTCAACTATTCACATTCTTTCAACGAATTCCGTTTTTGGTTGTACATTTATGAAAAGCGCATTATGAAGATTATCCGGTTTGTTGTCTTTTTAGCTATTCTTCCAACCCTAACAACCTCCTGTTCAACTGAGAATGAAAAGGATGCCCCCGATCATTTACCCGAAACAATGACACTCACCGGAACGCAACAGCGCGACACGGTTTTGCTCAAATTTGATTTTACTCCAAAGACCATCCGCGCAAAACGCACGGGAAAACTGGAACGCCTGATCGAAACCCCGGAATTCAAAAAGAATGATTTATTGGTGCAATTTGACGATTACGATTCCTTTGTCGAATTAAGCGGCGAGAAAGAAAGTCTGAAAGAAGAATTACTCGGAAAAGTGGACAATTTTCCAAAATCCCTTCAACCAATCGAAAAGAAATGGCGCGATTTTGCAAACAAACTCAGCCCCGACAAAATGCTACCGGCATTCCCCGAAATTCAATACAAGGAAGAAGCCGGGGCGCTGGAAGAAATCGACCTTGTAAGCAAATACAATTCATTATTAAAAAAAGAGACTGAAATCAGGGATCATTTCCAGCTGGCCCCTGAGAATGGTTTTATCATGGAACGATTTGCCAAGTCGGATGATTATGTCAAAAAGAATCAGCCACTGATCACGTATCACCCTGAAAAATTAAACGTAACTGCCAGTGCTGCTTTTCCGCTGTCAAAGAACATTCAAAAGCAGATTCACACCGATTTTATCGTGCGAATTCCTATCGACACGCAGCAAATTGTCAAACGAAATGCACATCAGATCAAGTACCTGTTGAAATTAAATCAACCCATCCATGCCAAAATTTTACCCAAACACATTATCGTGAACCGGGACCAGCATGTTTTCCGCGTTCCGAAGAACTATGTGGGAAAAGATTTAAATGCAAAAGTCATTACCTCGAAAGGCGTAGAAAAAAAAGCAACGCATTTCCGGAACGGAGAGTACCTGTTGTATGACACGGAAACCTCGCTTCAAATCCAAAAACCTTAAGGCTTTTTCTTGATGAAGTAATTTTCCTGATACGCAATGGGATAACTTTGAATCACAATCGTATCTCCGTGATAAAATAACGGTTCGTAATTATTCTTCTCCCCGAAAAGCACGTGGTTTTCATCATCCAGGAAAGGCATTTTCATTTCAGTAAAACTCATTTTACGCTCCTTCTTCCCGTTTTTAAAAAACAGAATCTGGTCTTTCTTGTTAATCGTAACAGAAAATTCATCTTTTCCGTCTTTTGCGTACGAAACTGAACGATCTGCAACCGATTTGTAGAATTTGTAGTCTCCTAATAGTTGCGGGTAGACGTTTTCAATTAATCCGTCTCCTTTAAACGCGCAAAGAAACAAGGCAACACCAATGAATAAAAAACACTTTTGCTTCATGAAACGAAAATACCCAATTTATTTCATCTTCCATTCCCGCTTGATTGAAGTTCGGGCTTGATTGATTTTATTGTATATTTGATTCAATGAGAAAATCGGGCTACTTCCTACTCAGCTTACTTTTGACAGCAGTTTGTGCATTTCATAGTGCTGCTCAGGACATTCATTTTTCTCATCTGAACCGACAGCCAATTTATCAGAATCCGGCAAATACCGGTTTGTTTAACGGCGATATTCGTTTAACCGGAAATTACAAGGATCAATGGCGAAGTGTTACCGTGCCTTTTCAAACTTTTGCCCTTGCCGGCGATATGAAATGGAAAGCCAAAGGAATCAATTTCGGAGCACTTCTTTTTCACGACAATGTGGGCGACGGTTTTTATCAAACCATTGAATTCCTTGGGAGCGTTGCCAAGAACCTAAAACTGACGCGTGATTCTTCCCATACATTGAGCGTCGGAATCCAGGTCGGATTAAATTACCGGAAAGTGAACATGGACAAATTCTACTTCGACAATCAATTCAACGGGATTATTTTTGATGCCAGCCTTCCGACCAATGAAGCTTATCAAAACGACAGCCGGGCAAATCTCACAAGCGCAGCCGGAATCGTACATAGTTATTATTACGGAAAAGGAAATTCCCTCAAAACAGGAATCAGCGGACACAATCTCAACAGACCCAACCAGGGATTTTACGGCGTAAAAGTGCCGCGGGATATCCGGATCAGTCTTTTCTCGCAACTAGATCATGCGATTAATCGTGAACTGGCTATTATTCCCGGAATCGGTTTTAACCTCCAGGGAAAATACCGCGAACTGATCATTGGTTCCCAGGTTCGATATACATTGATCAACAAATTGGGAACTTATCGCGCTGTAGATGGCGGATTGTGGTTCCGGTCCAAAGACGCAGTCGTTGTACGACTCGGATTAGCAATGCAAAACTGGTCCGTTGCCGCAAGTTACGATACCAATATTTCCAAGTTGATTCCGGCAAGTACGGCACGCGGAGGTTTGGAAATTTCCGTTGAATACATCATTACCCGTTTCAAACCCAAAAAAGTGATTCACCGCATATGTCCAGATTATATTTAATCCTCTTCTTTTTCATTTCGTTCACAGGTTTCGGTCAGAATCTGCTGGGGAAATACCTGGATTTTGCCGATGAACAATATGCAAAGGGAGATTACATTTACGCGCTCCAGTATTACGAAAAAGCCATGGAACTGGATTCCAATACGGTGAGCATTCTCTGGAAATATGCCGAATCACTCCGGGCGTATAAAGATTACCGCAAGGCAAGTTATTACTACCAAAAAGTCTACGAAAAAGAAGAAACTTCCATGTATCCGTCGAGTTTATTACAATGGGCACTCATGGAAAAGCAAAACGGGAATTACGACGAAGCCATTGAATTGTTCAAGCGCGCCAAGAAAAAATACGCGAAAGACAAACGAACGTATAATTATCTGAAGTCCAAGCGTGAGCTGGAATCTTGCTTGTGGGCTCAGACAGCTTTGAAAGATACAGCCAAACTCGATAAAGTGGAACTTCCGAAAGGTTTGAATACCGTCAATTCGGAATTCGGACACACCATTTCACAAGGTCAATTCATACTTTCTTCCATGCGGAGCAAAAAAGAAAATGTGGGCGAAGAAATGCTCGATGACAATTATAAAAACCGGCTTTACTTCACCACATGGAAAGATAGTTTGAAGGAAGTCACTCCTGCGCTTATTGAAACGTTGAACAGTCCTGAAATCAATACCGGAAACGGTTGTTTTTCCCCGGACGGAAAACGGTTTTACTACAGTCATTGTGGCGGAACAGAAAGTCAGTTCAACTGTCAGATTTGGGTTTGCTCCTACCAGAACGGAAAATGGTCGAATCCCAATGCGCTGGGAGACATTGTCAACGAACCGAATACAAACAATACCACTCCGACCATTGCTGTCATCGAAAACGAAGAATGGCTGATCTTTTCTTCCAACCGGGAAGATGGTAAAGGCGGAATGGATTTGTATTACACAATCATTAAAAACAACGGAAACCAATTTTCGAAGGTCAGACCGTTGAATGCTGCCAATTCGTTAGACAATGATATCAGTCCGTTTTACCACGCTGAAAAGAAGCGTTTGTATTTTTCTTCCTCCTGGTTCGATGGTTTCGGAGGCTACGATGTGTTTTACACGGAACTTAAAAACGGACGTTTCGGAGAACCTCAAAACGTAGGCTTGCCGATCAACAGTCCGGCGAATGACCTGTATTATTTCGAAGACCGGGACAGCATGTATGTTTCCAGTAACCGCCTGGGCGTTCAATACGTCAAAAACCCGACGTGTTGCAGCGATATTTTCTCGTACAAACATCCACGAATCATCATTCCCGAAACGAAAAAGGAAACCCTTGCCGAGTTGAACAAACGCTTGCCGGTTACCTTGTATTTCCACAACGATGTTCCGGATCCGCGTTCCAGGGAAACAACTACGAAAGTCAATTACATCAACAGCTATACGGACTATATTGCCATGCTGCCGGAATACAGGAAAGAATATTCCAAAGGTTTGAGTGGTGAAAAGATCGTGGAAGCCGAAGAAGATATCGAGAGTTTCTTCCTGCAATACGTGGAACAAGGCGTGAAAGACCTGGTTTTGTTTCAGACGCTCTTGCTGGAAGAA
>NZ_JASLCN010000331.1 GCF_030151805.1 Fluviicola sp. | reverse complement strand
GTAAGAAAGTGGTCATTATTCGTGATGCTCAGTTGCTGGAACAATTACAGGAATACATTGATTTCGCCATTGATTCAGATTCCCTGGAAAACATTATTTTGATTTGTTCTTTTGAACCGGAATTGCATGAAGACTTGTGGGAAGCCTTGCGCGATCAGGGATTGGAATTAAACCTGTTTCCGCTTTCCTATGCCGAAAGTGCAAAATTCCATGGTTTGGTTCAGGAAGACAAGGAATTGGAACAACGACTGATTTACGGTTATTACCCGGAAGTTATTCTCAATCAACCCGAAGCTGAAAACATCATTTCCGGTATCATCGAAACGAGCATTTTTACGCAGTTAGGAGCTTCCGAGCGCATCAATAAAAAGGAAAACCTCATTAAACTGCTTCGTCATCTGGCCTTCAACATCGGAAAGGTCATTAGCTTCAATGATCTGGGGAAAAAGTGCAACCTCGACAATGAAACAGTTGAGCGTTATGTGAAACTGTTCGCAAAAGCGAATTTGCTGGTCCTGATTTCCTCATACAACAACGGTCACCGCTACGAATTGAAAAAAAGCCATGTGGTTTATTTCCTCGACAATGGAATCCGCAATGCCTTAATCCGTGCTTTTCAGCCACTGGAATTTCGCAATGATGTAGAAGAGTTGTGGCGCAACTTCGTAATCAGCGAACGTTACAAAGCCAATCAGTACGCAAATAAAAATCCGGAAGTATTCTTTTGGCTGACACATACCAAACAGGAAGTGGATTACCTGGAGATAGAAAACCAGGAAGCTTTCGGAGTGAAAATGCGTTGGGAAGATGCGAAAAAGATCAAAGTTCCGGCATCGTTCCAGGAATTATACCCTCAGATTAAAGTCACGGGGGTAAACAAGAAAACCTTCTGGACCTTTTTAAGAAAGTAATAATTGCTCCTACCGGGAAGTGACCAAAATGCAATATCGTTTTAGCCTCATTTTCACATAAAAATAACACGGCTTTTTAAATTTCTTCGCTAAATTCACGGAAATCACAGTATGAAGACAAAAGCAGAAATAGTAGAAAACTGGCTTCCCCGCTATACGGGAGAAGAATTGGCAAACTTCGGACAATACATCCTGTTGTGCAACTTCCACAATTACGTGGAGAAATTTGCAGAAATGTATGGTGTGGAAGTGATTGGTAAAAGCAAGCCGATGCAGTGCGCAACAGCGAACGGAATTACCATTATCAACTTCGGAATGGGAAGTGCTTCAGCAGCTACGTGTATGGATTTGTTGTCGGCAATCAAACCGAAAGCAGTCTTGTTTCTGGGGAAATGCGGTGGTTTGAAAAACAAAAGCGAAGTGGGAGATCTGATCTTACCGATTGCGGCAATCCGGGGAGAAGGAACCAGCAATGATTATTTTCCATCGGAAGTTCCGGCATTACCGGCCTTTGCACTTCAAAAAGCAATTTCTACAACCATCCGTGATGCAGGATTTGATTATTGGACGGGAACCTGCTATACGACCAACCGCAGAGTTTGGGAACACGATGAGAAATTCAAAGAATACCTGAGCAGCATCCGTGCAATGGCCATTGATATGGAAACAGCTACGATTTTTATGGTCGGATTTGCAAACAAAATCCCTACGGGAGCTTTGTTGTTAGTGAGCGATCAGCCAATGACACCGGAAGGAGTGAAAACAAGTGAAAGCGATTCGAAAGTAACTGCCGGATACGTGGATGCACATTTAAACATCGGGATTGATTCGTTGAAACAACTGATCAATAACGGGCATACGGTAAAACATTTGAGGTTTTAAGAGAAGATTCCGTTAATTGCGCCACTTCGAGTGCTGAAGCGAGGCGGAAGCGTATCGAGAAGTAAGCAATCCGTTTCACGGGTTTCAAAATCTGCCCCAAATTGGTATCTTAGTTCAAAATCAATTTGCATGCGGTTTTCACTTTTGCTTTCCGGAATCCTTTTCGTATCGGCTTCTGCTTTTGGTCAGAACAAACTCAAATATGTTAATCCGTTGATCGGAACGTCCAAAATGGGACACACTTTTCCGGGTGCGACCGTTCCTTTCGGGATGGTTCAGCTGAGCCCGGATACAGACACGGTTCCGTATGCGGTGAATGGAAAGTACAACCCGGATGTGTACAAATATTGCGCAGGATATCAATACGAAGATCCGACAATCGTTGGATTCAGTCATACGCATTTCAGTGGTACAGGACATTCCGATTTGGGAGACATCCTCATTATGCCAACCAGTGGAAAATTGCAATTGAATCCGGGAATTGCTTCCAATCCCCAAAGTGGCTTTCGTTCGGCTTACAGTCATGAAAACGAAATCACAAAGCCCAATTACTATTCCGTTTTATTGGATGATCATCAGATCCGGGCTGAATTAACCACCACCACACGCGTCGGAATTCACAAATACACCTTTTCAGAACAAGATTCCGCAAACATCATTCTCGACCTGGTTTCCGGGATTTACAATTACGACGGAAAGAACGTAAATACTTACGTTCGTGTGGTTGATGCCTTTCACATCATTGGTTTTCGTCAAACTTCCGGTTGGGCAAAGAACAGAACTGTCTATTTCGCCATTGAATTTTCCAAACCGATTAAATCATATGGCTACGATGATTTCCAAACGAAAAAAGTCTACCAGGGTTTTTGGAGAAAGTTTGACCTGAAGCATGATTTTCCGGAAATGTCTGCGAACCAGCTCCGGGCTTTCTTTGAATTCGATTTGGATGCTTCAAAGGAATTGCTGCTGAAAGTATCTCTTTCAAACGTGAATATGGAAGGAGCTTTATTGAACATGGTGTCGGAAACCCCGAACTGGAGTTTTGATTCTTACCGGAAAGCAGGCGAAGCTTTGTGGCAGGCAGAACTGAATAAGTATGAAGTGGAAATGCTCAATGAAGGTGATCTGATCAACTTTTACACGGCTGTTTATCATACTTGTCTCGGCCCGACAGTTTACCAGGATGTTTCCGGATCTTACCGCGGTACGGACTTTGCAGATCATTCGAATCCGGAGCGGCAGCTCAATTACACGACCTTTTCTTTGTGGGATACCTACCGCGCCCTGCATCCGCTTTTCAACCTCGTGCAGCGAAAACGGAATGTAGACATGGTACTTTCCATGATGGCGCATCAGGAGCAAAGTGCTCAGCGAATGCTTCCTGTTTGGTCTCATTATGCCAATGAAAACTGGTGTATGATCGGTTATCATTCGGTTTCGGTGATTGCGGATGCTTACAACAAAGGTTTGGAAGGAATTGATTACAACAAAGCGTTGGATGCCTGTGTTCAAACTGCGCGAACCCGTTATTTTGACGGAATTGGTTCGTATATGGATTTGGGTTACGTGGCAGAAGACCAAAGTTCGAGTTCTGTTTCCAAAACGCTGGAATATGCTTACGATGACTGGTGCATTGCTCAATTGGCTTTGGGCTTGAAACGAATGGATATCTATGACGAATTTTCGAAGAGAAGTTCCGCTTACAAAAACGTTTTCGATCCGAAGTCGGGATTTATGCGTGCACGCTTGAAGTCGGGAAGTTTTATGGAGAAATTTGATCCTTTGGAAACGCACCAGGCAGGTTATATTGAAGGAAATGCGTGGAACTACAGTTTGTATGTCCCGCATCAGGTAGATTCGATGATTGCACTGATGGGTGGAAAAAAACGTTTTGCAGCTCATTTGGATTCCTTGTTTACCATGCAGCTTGCCGATCAATATTTCGAACACACGGAAGACATCACACGGGAAGGAATTATGGGTTCGTATGTTCACGGAAACGAACCTTCGCACCACATCATTTACTTGTTTGATTGGGTTGGAAGACCGGATCTCACTCAAAAATACATCCGGCAGGTTTTAAGAACCAAGTACCTTCCGAAAATTGACGGTTTAAGCGGAAACGATGACTGCGGGCAAATGAGCGCCTGGTATATTTTCAGCTCCCTGGGCTTTTACCCGGTTTGTCCGGGTTCGGATGATTACATTGTTGGTGCTCCTTTGGTCAGATCGGCTAAAATCCACCTGGAAAACGGATCGGATATTCTCGTCGAAGTGAAAGATCAAAGTGAGAAAAACGTGTTCGTAAAGGCTGTTTACCTCAATGGCAAACGAATGAAAGATTTCAGATTGAACTATCGGAATTTGAAAAACGGAGCACACTTACTATTCGAAATGACTTCTAAACCAGGCGGAACTTTCTGAGGATGCAGAATGTTAAAAAGCAATTTTTTAGGGTTTTTTAGATTTAAATGCTAAATTCAAGACCTAAAATTATTACTTATGAAAAGAAGAATACTACTCTCCAGCGTATTTTTTCTTGGTGTATCCTTATGCTCTGTTTCTTATTCTCAATCAGGAAAAACAGTTGACGGAACCTGGAAAACAATTACGCAAAGCGAGATTCCTGTAAGCGGTACGCGTTATATTAAACCAACGAAGTTTACGACGATGCACCTGGATGTCGAATTGTTGAGACAACAGCTTGCAGGAGCAAAACGAATCACAGATCCTTCATACATTCCGGTTTTTGTTAAGATCCCAAGAGCAGACGGAACATTTGGAATTTACCAGGTTCATGAAAATGAAACCATGTCGGAAGGTTTGGCAGCTCAGTTTCCTGAAATCCGCTCTTATGACGGAATTCCATTGGATAATTCCGGAGAAGTTGTCAAGTTTGACTTAACGCCACAAGGTTTTCACGCCATGACGTTAATCCCGGGACAATCAACCTTGTTCATTGATCCATATTCTTTCGGAGGTGGTGATATCGAACATTACATTGTTTATTCAAAGGCAGATTTCACAACGGACAAACTATTTTCTTGTCCGATGGAAGCGTCTTTATTAACTGAAGTGGAAGAAAACGACCCGGTGAAATCTTTCGGAAACTGTACGAAACGAACATATCGTTTGGCCTTGTCGGCTACGGGAGAATACACTACCTTCCAGGGTGGTACTGTTGCTTTGGCTCAGGCAGCACAGGTCACAACCATGAACCGTGTGAACGGAGACACACCACCTTCGTATTCGCGCCATTGGCCAGTGCCTTCGCTGGCAATGGTGCTGGTGACCACGTTGTCCAGGAAGGTCCGATCGTGGCTGACCAGGAACACCGTGCCGTCGTACTGCTGCAGCAACTCTTCCAGCAGCTCCAGCGTGTCGATGTCCAGATCGTTGGTGGGCTCGTCCAGCACCAGCACATTGGTGGGGCGGGCGAAGAGGCGGGCCAGCAGCAGGCGGTTGCGCTCGCCGCCGGACAGGCTGCGCACCGGCGAATTGGCTCGCGCCGGCGAGAACAGGAAGTCGCCCAGATAGCTCTTCACGTGCTTGCGCTGGTTGCCAATTTCG
>NZ_JASLCN010000325.1 GCF_030151805.1 Fluviicola sp. | reverse complement strand
CTCTTCCCAAATAATCGTGATCGGCATCACACAGAATTTCCTGAAGCAATCCAACCGGTTCGATATCCAGTGAAGTTGCCAGGATCATTTCGCGGATCACCTGAATCTGTTCGCTGTTGAATCCATATTTCGGAAGCATTTGTTCCATTAAGCGCACCGCATGTAATTCATTGTGATCATACGTAAAGATAAAGCCCGTATCGTGAAACAAAGCGGCCGTTCGCAATAATAGCATTTCGTCTTCGCTCAGACCTTCCAGTCTTCCCAAACGAATAGCGGCTTTCTCAACGTTCAGTGTGTGTCCCAGATCGTGATAAATGACTTCTTCCGGCAGCATGGATTTCAGTTTATTCAGAATATCACTGCGCATATGCTCAAAATCCACCGTTGCTATCTGGCAGAGAACCCGTAATTCAACCGAAGGAACTTTCCCGTTGCTGTACAAACTATATTCCGATTTAAGAGATTCCAGTTCGAACGTTTCCATTGTTCCACCGCGTTTTTTGATCGGAACATTCCCCATTCCCCTCGTTTCAAAATATGCCGCACATTCGTCCTGGATAACCTGGGTAACAGTGATCTGATCAATCCCGCTGAACTGTTGAGCTCTGGCTGCAATATTTACGGTATCTCCCCACACGTCGAACGAATAACGCTTAGAGCCGATAATTCCCGCAACCAACGGTCCGGCGTGCATCCCGATGCGGATTTCCCAGAAATCCTTTTTCAATGCTTTTGCCAGTTCTTTTTCGTTCCGGATAAAATTGCGCATTTCCAAAGCAGCCATGCAAGCCCGTAAAATCGGTTCTGCATTGTCTTCATTCACACCGGCAATTGCCATGTAAGCATCTCCGATCGTTTTGATTTTTTCCAGTTTGTAGCGTTCAACAATTTCGTCAAATGCGGTAAAATAATACTCCAGGCGTTTTACCAGTTTAATCGGCCGGATTGATTTGGACTTCATCGAGAAATCCACAAAATCCGTAAACAAAACCACGCCCTTATCTACTCTTTTCGGAGAAAACTTCCCATACTGATTCAGATCATCCAGCACATTTTCCGGAAGAATATTTCCCAAAAGCTGTGCAATGCGCTGATCTTTATAATAGAGTGATTTATAGATGTCCAGTTTTGCCTGAATCAGCAGCGGGTTGAATGGTTTGGTAATAAAATCGACCGCACCGGAATTGAATCCTTTCAGCAACCTGGAGCCCGTTCTGGTATTTTCAGTAATGATAATCGAATAATGTGTTTTCGAAGCATGAGCCTGCAACAGTTCTTTCAAATCATCCATGGATGAAAAATTCGGACTGTCTACATTTACCAGGATAATTCCGGCTTCTCTTCGGTTCAAAATGACATGCGCTTCTTCAATCGAATCACAAAACAGAAGAATATTTCCACCTCCGCCGAGAATTTCTCTTAGCGCCAGGCGGTCAGATTCTTTTTCATCGATAATTAAAATATTAATTAAGCGCTCCATTCCACAAAGTTATTCTAAAGTTGAAAATACGTATAATATCAAAACTACACAGATATCGAAAAAAATTAAGTCGGTAAGCCTTCAATGGTAAATGCCTTTCATTTTCCAACCTTTCAGGATATAAACAATCTACAGTTAAGAATAAAATTAATTCGCATATTAAGAATTAATTAATAAAAATTATATTTGTTCAAACTTTTTAAAATTAACTATGAAAAAACTTTTACTTTCTTTGGGAGTTGTTGCTTCTTCTCTTTCATTGTCTGCACAGACAATTACAAATGGAAATCTTGATGCTGCTATGACAGCTATCCCTGGTACAGCGTACACATATTCTATTCCGGGATGGGTTGGACTTAATGCAGGACCTGAATCAGCTTCTCCTTTCCAAGGTACTCAAGCGGCTAAATTGGTTGTAACTAATGACCCGGCATTGAACACAGCTTTAAACTGGGGTGACGATATTATCCCTGGATTATTACAACAGCGTGTTGCTGGTACTATCACTAACCCTGCTAACATTGAAGCTTCATTAGCGTATAAGTTTACTAAAATGGGAACTGATACTGCTTACATCGAAATCGCTGTAGTTGATACAATGGGAGTTGGAGCTAATGATGACGTAGTAATGTATGCTGATTGGTTGGAAATTCCTGCTTCAGTAGGTACTTGGACAGTAGCAAACTTCCAAATGCAAACAATCAATGCAACTGGAAATCCAAACAGATTCTACATCCTTGCAGTATCTTCAACAAAAGGTTACTATGACACTCAAACTCCAACAGTTGGTTCAACATTATGGATTGATGATGTTCGCGTTGGTAAATTAGGATTGGAGGCAAACACTCTTTCTAACGTTAGTGTTTATCCAAACCCTGCGACCAGTGTATTGAATATAGATTCTAAAGAAGCAATTTCATCAGTTAATGTAATGACTACAGATGGTAAAGTTGTAGCTACTTCAACTTCTGCAAATGTAAATGTTGAAGCATTGAATGCTGGAATGTATATTTACCAAGTTACTACAGTTTCTGGTAAAGTTGAAACAGGAAACTTCGCTAAGAACTAATAAGAATTTAATATAAGAAGAAACCCTGGCGATATTCGTCAGGGTTTTTTTATGTCTTAGAAAATACGCTCTGAAAAGTACTCCTAGTGATTCGCCATCACCTCTTCGATGGTCTTTTCGCTTCCGTTCAGCTCCAATAATTTGGAGATCACCGAATCCATAATCGAATCCGGACAAGAAGCTCCTGAAGTAATTCCGATCTTAGTTCCTGTCATCCAATTCTCAATCGTTTCCACTTCATGTGTATGAATATTGAAGCTGCGAATGGTTTTTCCATCCAAAATCTCCGATTCGTCTTTGATGAAATACGTCGGGCAGCTTTGCTCCAACAACTCCACCAAATGTGTTGTATTCGAACTATTGTAACCTCCAACCACCATTGCAAAATCAAGCTGTTCCTGCATCAAAGCTTCTGTTGCGCTCTGATTATCATTCGTCGCATAACAAAGTGTGTCTCTCGTATCTGCAAAGGTTTTTGGAATACCGGAGCTGATAGCGAAATCTTCTGTTGCTTTCTTTAAAAACTCAGCAATTTCCTGAGTCTCGGTCGCAAGCATGGTTGTTTGATTGATTACTCCGATTTTAGTTAAATGAATCTCCGGATCAAAATCAGGAGTGTGCTTTCCTTTAAAGTAAGTATAGAATTCGGCTTTGGAAGTTTTTCCGGCAATACACTTCGCCAGAAAAACCGCTTCTTCCATGTTTTTAATAATGACCGCCTGAGAATTTGCTGCCGTGTGTGAAAATGTCGCCCGGGTTTCTTCATGGTTGTATTTCCCGTGAATAATCAGCGTATGATTCTCTGTACCCAGTTTTTCTGCCCTATTCCAGACTTTTTCCACGAAAGGGCACGTCGTATTGTATTTCTCTGTAGAAACGCCTCTCTCGTTCAGAATCTGCTCTATTTCCAAAGTTGTTCCGAAAGCAGGAATGATTACCACATCGGTTGAATTCAACTCTTCCCAGGAAATCAGTTGTTTTCCCGAAGTATCCTGGATAAACCGGATTCCATGTTGCGTCAGATCTTCATTCACCGCCGGATTGTGAATCATCTGGCTTAAAAGAAAGATTCGTTTTCCCTTATTTTCCGCTACTGCACGGTACGCAATTTCAATGGCGTTCTCAACACCGTAACAGAATCCAAAATGACGTGCAATATACAATTGAAGATTTCCGAAATCCAGCATCGTTGGGGAGAAATCCTTCTTGCGGGGATCCTGCATTTTACGAAATGCCTTTACTTTTGAAATAATCGGCGATCGAAAAAAAGACGGAATATCAAATTGTTTCATGATACTACAAAGTTACTGAAAGTTGATCCGTGTCAAGCGTGAAATTAAAATTTCCTGCAAACAGCAAAAAATTAGTTACCACGGTATCTGGTGGATATCCGTACACTTATCCACTTCTCTTTAATACCGGGCTAAAGCGGCCTATTCACGCAAAAAATCCCGGTAATCAAATGACCACCGGGATTTCAATACGATGTGTTTATTTTAACGGGTAAACAACATTTCTCTGAATTTCGGCAACGGCCACAATTCATCATCTACCAATAATTCTAATTTATCTGCATGATAACGAATTTCATCAAAATGAACTTTTACTTTATCGCAGTAAGCAATTGCTTTCTCTTCCGCATGTTCAATTTTGTTTGCATCCTTACGAGCCTGCAACATAATATCGTTGGTCGATTTCATTTTGTTCAAATGATTTGAAATCTTTGTCACCAGTTCAAACTGAGTAGTTGCAGCAAGCTTCCCTTCTTTTTCTCCGAAAGTTGCCATGATTCCCTGAATATTCGCCAACAACTTGTTCTGATATTCAATTACTGCAGGAATAATGTGTGTTTGAACCAAATCTCCCATCAAACGGGCTTCGATCTGAATTTTCAAAATATAGCTTTCAAATTCGATTTCCTGGCGTGCTTCCAATTCTCTTGGAGTCAAAACAGCCATTTCATCAAACAATTTGACAAACTTCTTATCTGCCCAGGCCTTCAATGCACGCGGAGTATCTTTGAAGTTATTCAAACCTCTTTTTTCAGCTTCTTTCACCCACTCATCTCCATATCCGTTTCCTTCAAAGCGGATTTTCTTGGAATCTTTGATTAAGATCTGAAGTTCTTTCAGGATTGCTTCATCTTTCGATTCTCCTTTTTCAATGCGCTTATCGACGCTTGCTTTGAACAACTGCAGCTGTTTTGCCATAATCGTATTCAATACAATCATTGCAGAAGCACAGTTTGCGGAAGATCCGACAGCTCTGAATTCGAATTTATTTCCTGTAAATGCAAACGGAGATGTTCTGTTCCGGTCCGTATTATCCAACATAATCTGTGGAATCTTACCGATATTCAATTTCAACTCTGTTTTATCCTGCGGGGTCATTTTACCTGCTTTCACGCTCTTTTCAAGCTCATCCAACGCTTCAGACAACTGAGAACCGATAAATGTTGAAATAATCGCAGGAGGAGCCTCATTTGCACCCAGGCGGTGGTCATTACTTGCCGAAGCAATACAAGCTCTCAACAAATCAGCATTATCGTGGATTGCCTTGATGGTATTTACGAAGAATGTCAGGAATTGCAAGTTTGATTTCGGGTTTTTCCCCGGTTGTAACAAGTTTACCCCCGTATTTGTTCCCAAAGACCAGTTGTTGTGTTTTCCGGAACCATTGACTCCTGCAAACGGTTTCTCGTGTAACAACACTCTAAAATCATGCTTACGGGCAACTTTCTCCAACAAATCCATCAACAACAAGTTGTGATCGTTTGCAAGGTTACACTCTTCAAAAATCGGCGCACACTCAAATTGATTCGGCGCTACTTCATTGTGACGAGTCGTTACAGGAATCCCCAATAAAATCGCTTCATTTTCGAATTCACGCATAAACGCTGTTACACGCTCAGGAATAGAACCAAAATAATGGTCATCCAACTGCTGACCTTTTGCAGGAGCATGCCCGAACAACGCGCGACCAGTCATCATCAAATCCGGGCGACAGTTGAACAAAGCCTGGTCAACAATGAAATATTCCTGCTCCCAACCTAAAGTAGCATTTACTTTCGTTACATTTTTATCAAAATATTGACAAACTTCTGTAGCAATGCTGTCAATTGCATGCAAAGCTTTCAATAATGGCATTTTGTAATCCAGCGATTCTCCCGTATAAGAAATAAAGATCGTGGGAATACAGAGGGTTTTTCCGATCACGAATGCTGGTGACGAAGGATCCCATGCAGTGTATCCGCGTGCTTCAAACGTATTCCGGATTCCTCCGTTCGGGAACGAAGATGCATCCGGTTCCTGCTGAACCAACAATTCTCCGTCAAAACGCTCAATTGCACGTCCCGGTCCGACAGGTTTAAAAAATGCATCATGCTTCTCAGCAGTTGCACCCGTTAATGGCTGAAACCAATGCGTATAATGGGTTGCTCCCTTTGTAATTGCCCAATCTTTCATCGCTGAGGCAACCTGATCTGCCATTTTACGATCCAAACGAGTACCATTCTGGATAGACTCCATCATTGATTTGTATGCATCCGAAGGAAGATATTCACGCATAATCTCAGCATGGAATACATTCTTTCCGAACAACTCGGAAACTTTTCCGTCATAATCAATGTGTTTTGGTGTACGATTGAGTACATCCTGATACGCTTTTAATCGTTTTGTTGCCATAAATTCAAAATTTTCGACAAAGGTATGTTTTTTAAGGGGGTCATTCCAAAATTTTACACATTATTTTACCAACACCCCCTGTTAATTTCATTGAATCACATTAAAAATCATTTTCAAATTGTTGAAATAACCATTTATTCAAAAATGAATTCCAGGTCTTTCAATACAAACAAAGGGATACGACTCTTACATATTAACATATTGTTAAATAAATCTGCTCTTATAGAATTTTCATTTTTTTTATTTAACTTACTTTTTAATTGAAAACGTGTGAAATGGGGTGGCTTGGTTTTTTTCAACGAAAGAATACATCTTCTGATGTGCCCGGAACTTCCTTTCCGGCAGAAGACCATTTGGTAGTTATCCAATTCTTTTACGGAATCGAAGATTTATCTGAGTTACATGAATTGGAACAACAACTTCAATCCAATATCACCGAAGCCAAACTCGGAAGGTATGAAGGTCACGATATTTCCCTCGATTTCGGAGACGGCTACCTTTATTTTAACGGAAAGAATGCCGAGCAATTGTTTGAAGCGATCAAACCGATCCTGGAACAGCATTATTTTATGGATAAGTCAATCGCTACTCTCAGATACGGTGCTTTTGAAAACCCTGATGCCGAGGAAAGAGATTGTACCATCCGGTTTTCGAAATTGGCTTCCACCTGATTTCCACCTCTCTTTTCAGCCCCGAATTGCAACCTCCTATTTCTTTCAAACTTTCTAGGCTCAAATTAATAGGAATATTTACTTTTATGCTCTAAAAAGTAAATAAATGAAAAACACTGCTCTTACCCAGGTCCATGAGGCTTTGGGAGCCAAAATGGTTCCATTTGCGGGATATAATATGCCGGTACAATATGAAGGTGTGAATGCTGAACATGAAACTGTTCGAAACGCTGTTGGAGTATTCGATGTCTCACATATGGGAGAGTTTTTGTTGAGCGGTCCGGATGCCTTGGATTTAATTCAACGCGTCACAAGCAATGATGCTGCTACTTTAACAATCGGTCGTGCTCAATATTCGTGTCTTCCAAACGGAAAAGGCGGAATCGTGGATGATTTGATCGTTTATAAGATCAAAGAAGAAGAATATTTATTGGTTGTAAACGCTTCCAATATTGAGAAAGACTGGAATTGGATTTCTTCTCACAACACGAAAAATGTAACCATGAGAAATCTTTCCGATGATTACTCCTTGTTGGCAATCCAGGGACCGAAAGCGGTGGAAGCAATGCAGTCTTTAACAAGCGTGGATTTATCTGCAATCAAATATTACCACTTCGAAGTTGGTCCTTTTGCAGGAATCGAACACGTGATTATTTCAGCGACCGGTTACACCGGTTCAGGAGGTTTCGAAATCTACTGTAAGAACTCAGAAGTAAAACAAGTGTGGGATAAGGTCTTTGAAGCCGGAGCTGCATTCGGAATCAAACCGATCGGTTTGGCTGCACGCGATACCTTGCGTTTGGAAATGGGCTTCTGCTTATACGGAAACGATATTGATGACACTACTTCTCCTTTGGAAGCCGGATTGGGATGGATCACCAAATTCACCAAAGATTTTACGGATTCTGAATTTTTGAAATCTCAGAAAGAAGCCGGAGTTTCCCGTAAGTTAGTCGGTTTTGAAATGATCGAGCGCGGAATTCCACGTCACGATTACCGTATCCTGGATGCAAATGGAAACGAAATCGGGAAAGTAACTTCCGGAACTCAGGGACCAAGTGTGAAGAAAGCAATTGGTATGGGGTACGTAAAAACTGAATTTGCTGCTCCGGATAGCGAAATCTTTATCGAGATCAGAGACAAAGGTATTCAGGCGAAAGTGGTGAAAATGCCTTTTTATCAGAAATAATAGAGTCCGGACTTTTAGAGTCAAGACATTAAGACTGAAAGTTAATTTCTTCCAGTCAGTTCGAGTTCGCGAAATGTAATGGCGCACCTATCGAGAACGACGGGAAATTAAATAGACTCAAGTGGAATTGCTTCGGCAGTTCCACTTTTTTTTGTGCAATTCCTCGATCCTTTTTGATAAAAACGATACATTTA
>NZ_JASLCN010000320.1 GCF_030151805.1 Fluviicola sp. | reverse complement strand
CAGGCGCTTTCCGGTTCGTCATCAATGATGACAGGATCACAGGCTGCGAAAGATTCAGTCGCATATGCTTCATTGAAAATCGACTGCACTCCCTCAATACACGTATTTGCCTCCAAATACAAACACCAGTATTGGTCTATTGCATCCTGATTCACCGTTAGTTTTTTATGGATTGTATACATTCCGGGGTTTAAATGTGCAGAGAAGGCTTCTTGATGCACATTGATCCCGTTACAGGTTCCATTGATCAAATCATCGATATCTGACCCGATAATGTGAACCGGGTTGGTATATCCGTTCAAAATGACAGGTGCTCCGCAATAATCAAATACCTCAATTTCCAAATCGTAAATACAGTCGAGACACAAAGTTCCCGTACAAGCACTCTGGAATTGTTCCGGGGTAAAGGAATAATTGAAATTGAAAACGGTATCTGAAGAAACGTACTGGCTGTAAGAAAGTTCAGAATAAGGAACAGCAGTATTGGTACTCTGCGGGTATCCATTCTCAATCAGCACCACATCCAGGTCTGTTGATGAATTGCCATCAATCCCGTCTACATTTCCGGGACTTGGTCCTTCCATGTAAGACAATACGGTGCGTCCCGCCATATCCGTATACTGAACATAAATCTGTCCGTTCGGGTCTACCGTGATCATCTTCTGATAATGCGGTGCCCAACCAATTTCCGTTCCAAACAATTGGTTTAATTCCTTTGGATTCGTGCTCGGATAAAAAATCTTTGTTTCTTTTCCTGAACCGGCTTTCAGGTCTTTTCCTGCAGCAGAAACACTCGAAACACGGTTCGAATAATCGTTCATAAATGTCACTCTCGAAAACGGGAATTTCTCTGCATCCGGAATAGCCACATTTGCCCCGTTTTGGTCCGGATTGGACGATGAATAATATTTCCCTGCTCCTGATCCGGTTGAAAACCCAACCGAATTTGCAAAACAGCTATCAACTAAAATTCCATCAAAGTTATTCCTGGAATAAGGGATCGTCGTTCCATCTACCAGGTTAAAGTTATCCCGAAACTTCATTGAAGCACCCGGAACCGGGGTTGGCAAATCACTTACAGCCGCACGGCCTGATTCATCGTAGTAGACGTTGGAAACAATTGCCTGGTTTGTTACCGGGTTGTATGCCACCGATTGATGTGCGCGCCCTAAACCATCGGCATAGGAAATTCCTTCGAAACGTTTTCCATCTTCTGCATAAACCACATTGTGCGACCAGTTATGAGCAGAAAATTTATCGGTGATCTGAATCTTATTTGCAGAAGGAAATGAAGCAACTACACCTGATTCCCCGGCTGTCCACGTTCCATCTTGCCTGTTGGTAAAAGTCGTTCCGTTTTTTCCAATCGGACGAACACGATACACAATGTATCCATGGTCGAAAATGCGTGGAATTTTGCACCAATTCTGTCTGGTTTCAATGCGTGTACTGTTCAGGTAGAAATTGTAATTCAGGTCGTTTTCTCCCAAAAAATCGCTCGGTCCCTGAGAATCCAGCTTGTAATTATTGATATGAACCCATTCCAATTCATAAAATTCCGCCCCCGATTTAGTATCCCAACTGAATTCGATTTGTGATCCGTCAGCAGTTACATTTGAAGTGGTGTGTTTTAAATTGATAACCGGGTTGTTATCCAGGATATAATAACGCTCCACCTCGATCGTTGTTTCAAGAAATAACTCTTCAAGCGGTAAGGTTCCGTTTAATACTCTGACTGAAATCCTGTGCGCGCCGTTAACTACAAAAGTGGTCTGATCATCCGAATTATCCGATCCTGAACTTGAATAATCTAACCCAAAAGCCTTCGTAATCGGCGCAGAAGCTACAAAACTAGCGGATGCAGGGTTCCAGGTCCAGGAAGTAATTTCGATCAATTGGAATGCTGAAAAACTATTCGGATGAACGACGTCCGGGTTCAATCCGATCCGAATTGTCCCTGTTGCTTGTTTATTTGCAAAACGGGACACCCAAAACGGGTCTGTACCCATGTCGTAATACTTATCATCGTACACACTCAGGGTACTTCCTGCCGTTAACGCTGTTCCTTCCAACCGGTTGCTGAATCGCTCAATGGCGGCAAACACCGATTGGTTGACCAAAACCAACATCAGGATGGTCAGTATATATTTAAACTTTTTCATGTTTATTGAAGTCTGTGATTCTGGTTAATTATTTGGTTGATAATCCGGATTCCGTTTCAGAAACAGTTTTGATTCCTTCGATCGTTTCTACTTTCACACGAACGAGTTGTAAATTCTCGTCGTAATTATAGAACGTTGTATAGTTGTATCCGTCATGCGTTGCCAGGGGAAGGAAAGTCACCGGATCATACACCGTTGTACTCATTCCAGCCAGGAACGGATGGATACGCAAATCATCGAAGTAAGCTGTTTGTCCGGAAGAATTCTGAAGTTTCACTTTGAAGTTTGAGGCTCCATTGGAAGGAATCTCAAATTCCACTTCTACGCGCTGCCAGCCTTCAATGACTGGTCCTACGGGCACACACGTATAGGGCGTAGTAACCATCGTGAAACCATTTGTAACCTCTACCCGAACACTTGCATTTCCATTTGCCTTCACCCATGCGTTGCACAGATATTGCCCCGGAAGCGGATTGAAAGGTGGAGTACACAAACACCTGTTATCCTGACTCAATACCAAATTCTGAGGAACATCCGTATCAATCACGGCATCACTTGCACACATTGGTCTTAATGATTTATCCACTACAGCTTCCGCCCCTGCCTGGAGTTGAATGGAGCTTTTACCACTATGGCGAACCGTGTTACTGATCAAAACAGTACTTCCGTTTACCTGGTTGATAAAATCAAAATGAGAAGGATGACCGGTTTGCGCATTTGGTCCGTAGGTATATTCTTCAAATCCGTCAAAGGCAACATCCGTTAAATTGGCGTTTACTACCTGTGCAACGGGAAGTCCGGTTACTCTGTTATTGGTGACATAAAGCATGGATGAGAAAATTCTCAGCGGGTCTTTTCCTTCAATCACATTTCCTAAATGATCGAATTTGGTGACCTCACCGCTTTTACGCCACCCCTGGTAATTTGGTGGAGTTAGTCTCCTCCACTCATGTCCGGGTTGCATTGAATAAAATGGTTCATAACTGGAGTATGCTCCATCAAATCGGGTACGATGCGGATCTGTCTCCTGTTTTCGTTCACTCTGCCAGCTAAATTCGCCATCCACAACCAGCTCACCTTTTGCTCCGTTAGTAAACGGGTTTACCGGACCATTCGCAACACATACCAGGTTATTCTTATCTTTATAAGTGATTGCTGAGCTTGATAAAATATTCCCGTTTGAAGGGAAAGAAAAGCCATTCGGATTAACATCAATCGGTTCTTTTGTGACGATTGACTGCATGGATTCGGTCAATCGGTTACTTCGGTTGCTTTTCTTCAGACTCATGGAAACAGCGCCAGAGAAAGCTGTAAAAGGAGCACCGTTATCCTTTAAAACATACGCGCTGAGTCCGTCCTCTGCGATAGACAAAATAGTTCCTTCTGCAGTAGTTGATCCGTTAGAGAAAACTACCAGGTCGCCTGGTGCATAAAACTCCGATATCTCATCTTCTGTCGTTAACTGTCCTGTTGCAGCATCCATGTAACCGGAAAGAGTTGCTGCCGGAACACCTTTCAGTTCTCTCAATCCCGGGTAATACCAATGAGAAGGATAAACCAGGTTGTACAAACGGTCATTATACTCATCCTGTAAACTGGATAGCACTACTTCCCCGCTGTATTTGTCATACAGTTCATTCTTTGCCGTATTGGAAGACCCTAAATAACTGGTCGTGATGCTTTTTACAACTGCAGAATAATTCATGTGTTTAATTAAACTGTGTGAATAAAATCCTCTCTTGCTGGTGGATTGGGAATAAGAAGGCCCGATACTCACTTTAAACGTCGGGAAGGTAAACCCAAGGGTTAATCCTGCCATCTGGAATTTGGATTCCGTATACACAAACCTGGAATCCATATGCACATCAACCTCTTGAGCGGCGCGTTCATTACGAACGATTCCTTTTCGGTTAATCATCGGAATTTCCTCACCCAATTCATAGTATTCATACTCTGACCTGGAAATCAGATTTCCTTTTGTATCTGTCAGAGTAACATCAATCGGTTTTCCATGAAAATCATTTGTAATTACCGAATATCCCTGGGAAAACCCGTATTTATCAAGCGTGCTTCCTGAAAAGAAACTCTTTTCTTTCACAGGATCGCTTGTTTCAACTCCTGTTGTCTTTGTCTGAGTTCTGTATTTATTTTCCTTATTGGTGTGGAAATTATAGACAACCGATCCTTTTGAATTTTGTGCTATTCCTGTCATCTGAACCCGAACCTGTTCATATCCGACAGTAGGGGTTGGATATAACTGCATGGCAACCGGGGTCACATTAAAGTTCATTTCATCGGGGAATTTCTTTGCCATGTTGTAATAGGTATCCCAACCATAGAAGGGATTTTCATCCATTCCGGCAGCAGGTTCATAAGCTGCAACTCCCGTACTGCTGGTACGATTCGGATACAAATACTGCCAGCCATAGGTTCCATCACTCACAGTTCCTTCTCCGGATAAACCACCCCATTTATCATTTAATAGAATTCCGGCTACCCGGGCATTTCCACCCATTTTTTTGTTATCCGGTTCATACAAACGCACGAAAGACCGTGACAAATCCATACTTCTCAAATAAGACCCTTCTGTGATCAGATACTTATACATTTCCTCTCCGAACAACGCTTTTTTATCCACGTCTAATTCTCCCGAACAGGTTTCACATGCCCCATATACAATATCCGGCAAATTCTGACGGATAAAATCAACCCCGAAACGCTGAACCGGGTGCATGATCAGGATATCTTCTTTTTCGCTTTTTTTCTTTTTCTTTTTTTGAGTTGTTTCCAGCATTCCTACATTGATCGGATCCAGGATTACATACCCGTATTCATAAGAGCTTGATGAGCTCGTTGGAGGCATGACTCCGATCGAACGCATATTACTTCCGGCGCTTCCGTTAAAAGGGAAAAACAGGTTCGGATAATCTTCCATAATTTGCACAAAACAAGGAATCATTTCCTGGTATCCCGATTTTACCTCTGCATACACATTGAAATAAAGCTCTTTCAAATACGCATTCGAACCTTCACTCGGGTCTTTAAAATAATCGTCTTTCACGGTTTTGTCAGCAACACTTTTTGCCACAGATCAGTCAATAGGTCTCTCCAATTTGAACACCAGCATATTGTTCGGAGTTAGATTTTTTTCAAACGTTCCGTATTTCTTGAAAAAATTCCCGTCAATCAACAACAAATTCGGATCATAACTATCATTTCTGAACTCATTGGATAGATTTGATGTATTCCAGGCTTCACCATTCATTACTGCACGACATTGATATAGATTCAGCATTCCTGCAATCTGGAAATGTCTCATTGCACGCTTGTTCTGAACAAATCCGTAGCTATCTGCTTCATAAGCAATACTCATTTCACCTCCGGCAGGTGTTGTGATGGAAGCTAATTTCCAAAACTTTGCATGTTCATTTGCAAGCGTTTCATTCTGGATCGCTGCCGGGTATAGGTTATTCGGAAGATTCGGATCATTTACCTTGTAATTCCCCCATCGGTCTACATTCAAATGATTGTAATCAGGACCGTTATTATAGGTAAAAATCGTTTTACTGCGCCCCATTTCCTGGGAAGTTCCTGTATAGGTGCGAATACTTTTCAACGTGAGTTTTCCGCTTTCAAAAGAGTTCGGATGATTGTATGTCTCCGGATTATTCGGAGCATTCAAACACAAAGAATAATCATACTCAAATTCAACCACCTGTAAAGGAACAGCTGCATTCGGATTTTGATTGTAATCGCTGAGATTGTATAATTTAATTTTGTCCAGACACTGTAAAGGCATGGAAGTCTCCAACAGTCCGTTTTTGTCCTTAACTCCGTATGCATCGTGACGATCTTTCAATTCAAACACTGCAATCAGGTTTTTACCGCTCACCGATTTCGGATAATACACTTCTCTTTCCGAATAAGAATAGGTTGCAATATCATCTGTGGAAAGAGACAAATATCCTTTATTCAGAATTGCCTTGGGTTTTGCTCCGTTCATTCCACTTACCGGGAAACGCCATTTGTATCGGTTAGTATGATCGTAATAACGAACATAGTCGAATTTGTGATAAGACCCCACATCGTCGATAGTTGGTCCGTCATTCGTCATATCCACATAATCCGATCCGACAATAGAAGTCAGCATGAATGAAGAAGCGTAAGCCGGAATATCCGTGCGGTCAAGCATGTGGGCTTTTCCAAGGGCATTCGAAGTCTCATCATCCCCGATGACATAACTTACTTCTCCCCTGGAATCATCGTAGATTCTGCCTCCGGTATTCTCTATGGAAAAAGAAACATCTGAAGTTAACAGGGAATAATTCGGAAGACCATAATTGTAAATTCCCCCGGAAGCAGATACTACTTTAATGGAAGAAATATGATTATTCGCTCTGGAACCAATATTTCTTAATTCAGCTGTTGCAGAGGTACCGGTTGGTGTGAAATAATAAATCTTTTTATCATAATCATTCAGGCTGGCCATACGCTCTTCAACCGTTATCGGCTCAAAAATGGTCGCTCTAAGCGGCTGAGTGTTTACAATACTTCCCTGGTAAATGGCTGTGCCATTATCTAACGTCTGGCTTAAATTCAAATCAGATCCGGATTTATTGATCGGAAAATAACGCGCAGCTTCTCCTCCGAACGTATTGTAATTTGTCAGATCATTCGGTGTTATTTCACCCACGGCCTTGAAATAAGTATCCGGATCGAATTTCGATCCTGCCGGAACAGAATTAAAGTTGACTCCTGAGTGCCATTTTCCGGATTCCGTCTCTCCCCTGTTTACAGCAGTGGAATATCCTGCTTCAACGGTGACACCTGCACCCAATAGTACTCCGGCATTAACAGCCTTCATATCATCATTTATCAACAACTCGGAATCGTGATTCAACTCACCCTGAACGGAAGCGTCATAATACGTTCCGATATCACTTCTATTTGCGCGAAACTGTGCATTCAAACCAGAACTGGAAACATGAAAAACATCAAATGCCTGAATGGAAAATGGAAGGTTTTTCATGTTTTCAGAAAAAGCAAAATCCGTTCCGCGATCAAAATCCATGACTGAGAAGGATTCATTTTCTCCGGCTCTTTTTCCGGAGTGCAGATACCCGTAAGCAGGTTGCTTAATCACACTGGTTGGTCCTGATAATTCTGTAGAAGTTGTATACGTTTCCAAAATACCTCCGATTTTCATCGTTATTGGCTTCAGTGCAAACCCGAAGTATAAATCCGTCATGAATGCATCACTTTTGGAAGAAGTTGTACGACGCAACCTGGGCATAGAAGCCGCTGTTCCGTATGGAATGGAAGAACTGGCTCCATAAGCAGCACCGAAGGTACTTGCACCTTCACCTCTTTTCAACAATTTATTCGTTTCCGAATCTCTCTCATCCTCTACAGAGGCAGAAGCTACATATCCTGCAGAGGCATTGAAACTTTGTGTTTTTGCGATCAAGCCGTGGCGGGAATTGAAATTATTCCCGAAGGTTACTCCTACTCCTGCATAAGGTCCTGTTTTTCCATTTTTGGGTCCATAATCAGCAGTAATTCCAAAACTTTTATTGAATCCTACTCCTCCTTTTGTATCGGAAGAATAACCCAACCCGAATTTAAGGCCGGGACCTGCGCTAATGTCATCATTACTGTAGCTCAAATTTACGGCAGCCTGCAACCCGATATCAAAGGTTTTCCCCAAACCTAAATAAGAATTGGTGTATCTTCCCCAAAGTGCTGTAAGTTGTAGTTTCGGGGCAACTCCAATGTTTCCCGATCCAAAACCGGCTGAAATAGCCATGTATCCCCCGGCTTTAAAACCGTCATTTGTTTCGTCCTTTTTAACTTTATAAGTAGAGGTGATGTATTGATCACCGTTAAAATCATCCGGAATTCCACGCATTTCCCTGCTCACAGAACCCACATCCAGGTTCCAGCCCAAACCAACCCAGGTTGCTTCCGAACTCATCGTTACATTGGAATTATAGCTCAATGTCAACGGATAACCTTCCACATCCATCAATGGAATGGAATAGGAAAAATCTCCTGTAAACGGATCAACCATATCGTTCATAGATCCCGGCGAAAAACCTCCTCCGGAACTTGAAACACTTGAAATAGATTTTAACTGTAGATTCTGGCTGGGTTGTTTAAATACATTTGATGATACTTCTGAAGTCTTTGATTCTTTCGATTCCAGCTCAGACAATGCTAAAATAGCTCTTGCAAGATCTATCTTTTCAGCCTCAACCGGTTGCGCCAAATTCACAGGCAGCTGATTCGCTGAACCTGCAAAAGACGAAAAAGGAATGATTTGCAATACAAAAACATGGATCAGGAACCAACTGATCGTTTTTGTTCTCTTGTTTAATGTTGTCAATAAATACATAGGTAGTTCTGTTATTAATTCTTGTATAAAAAGCGTAAGTATCTTTTTTGTCCGGTCGATGTGGTAACCTCCAAATGATAGAATTTACCGGCTGTTGCAAATGATGATACAGTTAAAACATACCTGTTATCATCGAAATCATAGGTTAAAGCAGTTGCTCCTCCCGTAACAGTTCCGTTGAGATTTCCGGAAGCAATGGGTGTATTGGCATCATTGTAAACCACATACTGTAGTTTTTTACCTGATTCAATGGCGTATTCTTCGTCAAAAGTGAATTTCACTTTTCCTTCAACCGCAGTTGCATAACCCGCCGCGTAATCTCGCCCCAATTCGTAATACCCTACCTGGTCAATAGTCTGGCTGGCTGTACATACAAAAGTTGTATGCACACCTTTGAAACCTTCACTGTATCTGTTTGAATTGGCCTTCATGCGAATAAAACCGGTAGGCTGCGTCAGCGATGTAACGGATACATTATTTGCTTTCACATTCATGATTGAACCTGTCATTTCGATCGTAATGAGTGCGTTAGTCGGAACAACAAGAGATCCCGTATTCAAAGTCACAGCATCATTCCAAACAATTTGAACTCCCGCCGGAATATTTATAACCGGGAAAACTCCAACCGGAGATTGCATTGCGTCTACTTTCCGGAACGAAAGGTACGTTTGACTGGAAGCAGGAGCCTGTAAGTTCCCGAAATTATCCGCAATCGTCAAATAATCATTTCTCGAACCGGAAAATGCGCTAACTACCGGGTTGAACCAAATCCATCCTTTCGCTCCTGCAGTTAAAATATATGTTCTAAGTGCACTCGAATAAACGGAAGGGTTTAGGTTATCCCGCTGCAAAGAGTACGTATTCTGACTCAAGATATAATTCGGGTGTGTTGGAAACCAACTTGCCTGGACTCCGATATAAACTGTATAAACTAAAACAATTGGTGTTACTACTCCCGTTTGCGTACAGGTAAGTGTATAAACTCCCGGAGGAACGTTGTTCACTGTCACGATACCATTATTACTTCCCGTACCGGAATAGGTGGTAACACTTTCGCTTGTATTATTCGCTACCAATTGGTATGTATAATTTCCAAATTGACTAAAGATGAATGGTTTCTTCTTTAG